>NZ_KV803662.1:0-41577 GCF_001811145.1 Corynebacterium sp. HMSC062A03
ATATCAGGTGTCTACCAAACAGGGGTCAGGTCCGATTGACCACTGCGGGTCTCCATTAGGTGGGCCACGGCTAGTGCTGCGATGACAATGTTGAGATGTGCGGTGATGGAGTCTTGTTTCCTGGCGTAGATTGGGCGTGCTTTCAGGTCTGATTTCGACATCCGAAATGATTTCTCAATGTTAAATAGCCTGCGGTAATGCCCGATAACCTCCTGGGCGGCAAGCGCGGTCAGGTCGGTTTCATAACCTTTAATTCCGGCAAGGGCTCGGTGTTTGGCAGCAAGAGCATAGTTGACCTTCTTGTTCGGGGCGGAAAGATCGATATAGCGGTTGCGCTTGATAGCGATATCGCCGTCAACAGCGCGTTTGGCTTTCGCTACTTGCTCTTTGATTCCGCGCAGGCTGCGTCTGGCCCGATCGTGGGAGTACTGGTAATGCGTCACCGTATTCGGGGTTGTGTGTTTGCGCCCATCACTTGCCGAGGCTTGTGTCCAGATCTGGCCGTGGGTGTAGTCTTCACCGGGGTGTTCCCACCGCCAGGTTTCGATCACCTCAGGCACGGTGGGGGTTTTCACCGACAAGATGTAGTGCAGACCTGCATCGATGAGGGCTTGTTTGTTCGCCGCGGAGAACATGCCTGCATCAGCAACGACGGTAACTTCATCGAGTTGGTAGGCCTCTTGGAACCGTGTGATCATCGGCAGCATCGTGTGGGTTTCTGCCGAGTTGCCAGCAAACGCCCCCGCATGCAGTGGAAACCCAGTGGCATCAGTAAGCAGCCCGACAAGGATTTGCGGCTCTAGGCGGCGCTCTTTGGAAAACCCGGGTTTGCGAAGCTCATCAGCGGTATCGGTTTCAAAGTACAAGGTGGTCACGTCGTACAAGATAAAAGTACCTGGCCCGATACCTGCATGATGGGCCAACGCTTGGGTTAGTATCTCCCCGAACGATTCGGTTGCGAAGGTGGGAAGACGCCTCTGGATGGTGCGGTAGCTTGCGCTGGTGATGCCAACCTCGGCAAGAGTCTCGATGGAATCCAGCTTTGAGCCGGGATGGATGATCCGGGCACGCACCAGATCCCGAAACACCTGATCATCACCGCTTGCTACAGCAAGACCTAGCTCGTTGAAACACGCATCAATACAGTCCAGCAAGTATCCGGCCCGCTGACCGACTACCGGCAGCGGGTGGCAAACGCTGCCTGTTGCCGGTGGGATGTGTTCTACCTCGCCGAAGTCCAATGCGAGTTGGTCACCATCAACGATGCGTTGAGCTTCAGCTCTTAAAAGCGCAAGCTCAGACTCTGAATGCGCTGAGCCGATATGCTTCATCCTTTTCGCACCTTTGCGTTCAGAGAACACCACCTGCACCGCCATCGCCCCAGAAGCGGTCTTGACAGTGCGAATATAAGGACTCACAAAAATCAGACTACTGAATACCCCCGGCACTACCCACTTAGTGCGGAAAAATTCCTCCCCACCGACGAAAACCAACAGGTAACAGTGTCAAGAGTGACGTTACTCACCCACCCATGACCTAAGTCAGGACGTCAACATTGACACCATGACCATTAAGCCGCGCACGCAAAGCTAAACCGTGGTGTGTGCCTGCCACTGAGGCCCCGCGTTCTTTTCTGGACCGCGGGGCCTTAGCGATATCTGTTCCTACGAACTACTGTAAACCGAACTGCTCCCACGCGGCAGGGGACAGGTTTTGGTACACGTGCTTGTGTTCTTGGTATTCGGCTAGGCCGGTGGGGCCAAGCTCGCGGCCGTTACCGGACTGCTTGTAGCCGCCCCACTCTGCCTGCGGCAAGTACGGGTGGAAGTCATTGATCCAGATGGTGCCGTGGCGCAGGGCCCGGGCAAGGCGCTCGGCGCGGCCAGCGTCAGCGGTGTACACCGCACCCGCTAGGCCGTACTCGGTGTCATTCGCGATGGCGATGGCCTCCTCCTCGGTGGTGAAGGTCTCGATGGTTACGGTTGGGCCAAAGGCCTCGTCGTGGACACAGTCCATCTCGCGGGTCGCGCCATCAATGATGGTGGGCAGATAGTAAATGCCAGCCCCCAGGTCAGTCGTGCCGGTGCCATGCGGTCCAGTGGTGTCCTGGCTAGTGGCGACGCGTCCGCCAGTGAGGATCTTGGCGCCCTGCTCACGTGCTTTATCCACATAAGCGGCAACCTTTTCGCGGTGCTCAGCGGAGATGAGGGGGCCGGTCTCGGCCTTTTCATCTGTAGGGCCACCGATTTTGATCTTGTTTGCGCGCTCCACCAAGGCGTCAACAAACTTATCGTGCAAGGACTCTTCGACAATGATGCGGGAGCCCGCGGAGCAGACCTGTCCGGAGTGGAAGAAGGCGCCGTTGAGGGCGTTGTCCACGGCGACGTCGAAGTTAGCGTCAGCGAAGATCACGTTCGGGTTCTTACCGCCGAGTTCGAGTGCAGTGCGCTTGACGGTCTCGGCCGCATTCTTGGCGATAATTTTGCCCGTGGCCAGTCCACCGGTGAAGGACACCATGTCCACATCGGGGTGTTGGGACAGCGGGTTGCCACAGTTAGCCCCACCGCCGGTGATGAGGTTACCTACGCCGTCGGGCAAGCCACATTCTTTGAGTGCGGCCATGAGCAGCATGGCGGTGTGCGGCGTGAGCTCGGCCTGCTTGAGTACAAAGGTGTTACCGGCAGCCAGTGCGGGACCCACCTTCCAGGACACCTGTAGCAGCGGGTAGTTCCACGGCGTAATGAGACCACAGACGCCAATCGGCTCTGCATCGATACGGGAGCGAACATTTGGGTCACCCGGGTCGACTACTCGACCGGCCTGGTGCTGAGCCAGGGTACCGAAGAACTCGAAGGCATTGGCGATATCATCCATATCGCCTAAAGATTCCTCGTAGCGCTTGCCGGTATCGGCGGACTCGGCTTGGGCGAAGAGCTCCTTGTGCTCGCGGATGAAATCGGCCACGCGGATGACCAGCTTGCCGCGTTCGACGGCCGGGGTATTAGCCCACTCGCCGTTGTCGAAGGTTTCACGGGCAACCTTGATGGCGCGCTCGGTGTCCTCGTCGGAAGCCTCGGACACGAGGCCCACGGTGGAGCCATCAGCGGGGCAGATGATGGTGCGGGTCTCGCCGCTCTGGGCAGCCTCCCACTGGCCATTGATGAAAAGGGACTTGGGCGAGCCGCCGGAGTGCACGCCCTTCAAGAGGTCGGTCGTTGTGGGGTCGAACAAAGTGTTCTGGGGGCTCAAGTGAAAAGCAACCTTTCTTTCATAGAGGCTTGTGGATTCGCCAGCTTAGCTATCTTCGCGCCAGGTGCGCTCAGGCTCGGCGCCATCGGAGACATCGGATTCGCCCGGCTGGGTTTGTTGCATATATAGGAAAGCCAGGTGGCGTTCGTAGAGATCCAACACGTTATTGATGATTTGGTTCCCAGAGTAGCCATAAACGTCATAGCCCAGTGAACCGGTCATATCGTAGACCTCGAGGCGGTAGTACTCATCGCCTTCGCCTTCAATGAAGTCTGGACGCTCGGCGGCGACGGGAAAGAGCTGATAACGGAACTTTCGTTCATTGTGGAGACGCACTTCAAGATCAAGCTGGGGCAGCTCGACATCGGGAAGCTCGCTGGTGAGCAAGATGGCGTCGTAGCCGCGGGTGCGCATGTGCGTAGCAACCTGCTCAAGAGCGTATGTAGCGGTGTCGCGTAGGTAGGTCTCCATCTCTGTCTTAGAGGGGAAGGTGTTGGCTCGATCCAAGCGGTTCTTCCACAGGCTGGAATCAGCTGGTTCGCGCTCGGTACGACTAGAGATGACTCCATGCAGTGCGGTGCTGCGGGCGTCAGCTTGGATGCTTTCCAGACGCAAGGACTTCCACAGTGAGAACATGATGAGATACACCACGAAAGCAAAAGGAAGTCCCATCACCACTGTGGCGGACTGAACGGTGGCGATGCCGTCGATCTGCAGCAGGGCCAATGTTAGAGCGCCGACGGTGACGGACCAGAAAATGCGCAGCCAGCGGGAGCCGTCTTGGCGGTTATCAGTAATGCGCGAGGTGAAGTTGGACATGACCAGTGCGCCGGAGTCGGCAGAGGTGATGTAGAGAAGCAGGCCAATGAAGGTGGTCAGGAAGATGACAATGGCAGAGCCAGGGAATTCCTGCAGCATATCGTAGAAGCCCTGCTCAGGGACGTTAATGGCATTTTCTGCGAACTCTGGATAGTCGCCGGAGCGCACCATATCCAAAGCGGTGTTGCCGAAAAAGGACATCCACATGAGGATGAACAGGAATGGGAAGGTAAGGGTGCCGAAGATGAACTGGCGCAGCGTACGGCCGCGAGAAATGCGGGCGAGGAAGAGGCCCACGAATGTGGCCCACGCGATCCACCAGGCCCAGAAGAACAGAGTCCAGGCCTGCATCCAGGCATCAGTGCTGGCTTGGTCTTCGGCAAAGGCGAAGGTCTCCAAGGTCCAGGAGGGGAACTTGGACACGTAGTCACCGACGTTGGTCACGATGGCGTCGAAGAGGTAGGCGGTCTTGCCAAAAACAACGATGTAGACCATTAGCGCAATGGCCAGGTACACGTTGAGCTCAGACAGGAAGCGGATACCTTTGTCCACACCAGATACGGCCGAGAGGGTCGCAATCGAGATGGCGATGATGATGAGCGCGGCCTGGAGGCCGAATCCCTGCTCGATGCCAAAAATGAGGTGGATACCGTAGGAAAGCTGCACTACGCCGATGCCGAGGGAAGCAGTGACACCGAAAACAGTGCCGAGCATAGCGGCGATGTCCACTGCGGAGCCGATTGGGCCGTGCACGCGCTTGCCAATGAGCGGGTAGAGTGCGGAACGAATAGCCAGGGGCATATTCAGGCGGTAGGCAAAGTAGCCGAAGGCCATACCCATCAGTGCGTACAACGCCCAACCGGTCAGACCGTAGTGGAACATGGCGTAGACCACGGCTTCCTTGGCAGCTTCCATGGTTTCGCCTTCACCCACTGGCGGTGCCATGTACATAGTGACCGGTTCGGCCACGGCAAAGAACATGAGGTCCACACCGATACCGGCGGCAAAGAGCATGGACACCCAGGAGAAGGTGCTGAATTTAGGGCGTGAGTGATCCGGTCCTAGGCGGATCTCGCCTGCTTTGGATAGTGCTACATACAGAACAAAGACAACGGCGATGGTGGCGGTGAGCACGTAGAACCAGCCGAGGTTGTTGCCGATCCATCCGGTTACGTTGGCCAAGGTTTCTGCGGCGGATTTTTGGCCGAACCCGGCATAGAGCACCATGGCGATGATCAGTAGACCGGAAATGATAAATACTGGCCAATTCGTCTTGGGTACAGGGACTTCGCCCGCACCCACATCATCGCCGGTTTCTGCCTTGTAGCTGCCGACGAGGGCTCGTACCTGGTAGCGCGGGATGCGCCGTTTGGCTTCTTTAGTTTGAGTGGGGGTGCCACCGGTCGGCGTGGCGAGAGTGTTTTCGTTGCTCTCGTGGGCCGTGGAAGGATCCCCAGAGTCGAGAGGGCCGTGGTTAGCCATCTACTTCTCCTATCGTTGGTTGATTTATGCCGAGTCTCTTATCCACTGGGCCTCGGACTGCTCACAAAGCACTCGAGAGAAAGATGAGTGAAATGAATCATATCCGGGTAGCTATGCGGTCAAGACTTCGGATTTCATCTCCTCAGACGTCCATCCGAACAACGCAAATATACATTAATCTGGGAAAATCTCCACAGGATGTGTACGCTGGGGCGCGGCCTCGCGAAAGAGACAATGTAAATAAATGCAGTATAGTGCATAAAATATAGTAGACTCGCTCGCGGAGTGCGGTATGGAAATGTCATACAAATCATGGAAAGAAGGGGATTTATGGGTATTTTGGACAAGCTAGCCAAGAAGCGTTCTGCGAAGAAGGTCACCGATGAAGTAAGTGACGTGGTCGTTGTCGGCGGTGGTTCCGCCGGCTCTGTTATTGCCGCACGCCTGACTGAGGAAAAGGACACTCGCGTGCTGGTTCTTGAGGCCGGCCGCCCCGATTCCCTGTGGGATCTGTTTATCCACATGCCCTCTGCCTTCTCTTTCCCCATTGGTGCAAAGAGCTATGACTGGATGTATGAATCCGACCCAGAGCCAGAGATGAACGGTCGCCGTGTCTACCATGCCCGTGGCAAGGTTCTCGGTGGTTCTTCCTCCATCAATGGCATGATTTTCCAGCGGGGTAACCCGATGGATTACGAAAAGTGGGGCATGAACCCAGGCATGGAGAAGTGGGACTTCGCTCATTGCCTGCCATACTTTAACCGCATGGAGACTGCCGCTGCGGCTGAGCCGAATGACCCGCGCCGTGGTCATGACGGCCCGCTGTACCTCTCCCGCGGCCCGGCAACCTCCGAGCTTTTCCAGGCTCTGTTCAAGTCGGTGCAGGAAGCTGGTTACAACCTAACTAATGACGTTAATGGTTACCGCCAGGAAGGCTTCGCTCCGTTCGATCGCAACATTAAGAACGGCAAGCGCTGGTCTGCTGCCCGTGCTTACCTGTACCCGCATTTGGATCGCGAAAACCTCGAGATCCGCACCGGTGCCTTTACCACCAAGGTTCTCTTCGAAGGCCAGAAGGCCGTCGGCGTCGAGTACGAGTGGAAGGGCGGCGTTCACCGCGTATACGCCGATAAGATCGTCCTGTCCGCCGGCGCTATCAATACTCCGCAGCTGCTCGAGGTTTCGGGCATTGGTGACCGTGAGATTCTGGAGAAGCACGGAATCGACGTCGTCAAGCACTTGCCCGGTGTGGGTGAGAATCTGCAGGATCACCTCGAGGTCTATATCCAGTATGAAACGACTAAATCCACCGCTTCCTCCCAGCCGTACTTGGACAAGTGGCGTTGGCCATTCATGGGTTTGCAGTGGCTGCTGACTAAGAAGGGACCCGTTGCCACCTCCCATTTCGAAGGTGGTGGCTTCGTGCGTTCTAATGAGAACGAGGAATACCCGAACCTCATGTTCCACTTCCTGCCGATGGCGGTGCGTTACGACGGCCAGAAGGCCGACGTGAAGCATGGTTTCCAATGGCACGTTGGGCCGATGTTTTCTGACACCAAGGGCCATGTCCACATTAAGAGCGCGGACATCCACGACAAGCCGTCCATCCTCTTCAACTACCTGAAGACTGACCAGGACCGCCGAGAATGGGTCGAAGCCGTGCGCGTTGCCCGCTCTCTGCTGGACACCAAGGCTATGGAGGAGGTTGGTGCTCGCGAGTTCAGCCCGGGCCCAGACGTTCAGACTGATGAAGAAATCTTGGAATGGGTCCGTAACGATGGCGAGACCGCTCTGCACCCCTCCTGTACTGCCAAGATGGGTGCAGAGTCCGATCCGATGGCCGTGGTTAACCCGGACACCATGGGCGTATGGGGCGTTGAAGGCCTCTATGTTGCTGATGCCTCCGTCTTCCCGTCTGTGACGAACGGCAATATTTATGCCCCGACCATGATGGTGGGCGAGAAGGCTGCCGACCTCATTGCTGGCCGCACCCCGCTCGCACCGAACAACGCTAAGTGGTACAAAGCCAACACGGATATGCCGCTCTACGCTGAGGGCGAGGCCGTGCGTGATCACAAGCAGTCCATAAGAGGTGCTGACCACTAATTTAGCCTCGTGCTACATCCCCTAAGCGCTGTACTGTCGCCGAGAGATGCCAGTACAGCGCTTATTGTGTAAAAAGGGCCAGGTTACCTGTTTCGCTGCAGATGAAGCCCGCTCTACAGTGGCATGTGTTAGCAATAATGCATGTGAGTATGGGGGTGTTAGATGGCATTCAGCGCCATAGTGGCCTTAATGGGTGTGTGGTTCGCGGCGATGGCCTCGCCGGGACCAGATGTGGTACAGATTATTCGTTTGGGCGCCCGCTCTACGCGCGCGGCGGTGTGGGCCGCAATCGGTAGCACCACCGGCTTGATGATGTGGACCGTTGCTTCGCTAGCGGGGCTCACCGCATTGATTTCGGCGCACCCGGAAATCCTAGTGGCGCTGCAGATTGCCGGCGGCAGCTATCTGCTGTGGATGGCTTTTTCTGCCATCAGCGGTGGCATCAAAGAGCGTCGTGCTCCGGCAACTATGAATCCCCAACCGCGTGGGTTCACCCCGGATGGCATCATCAGACTCGGCACGGCGTACCGCATGGGCCTGGTCAGCGATCTTTCCAACCCCAAGGTGCTGATCTTCTTCGGCGCTATCTTTGCCAATTTCATCGACCCCGGCATGGGGTTTGGTGCCAATGCCACGGTGGGCTCAGTGCTCATCCTCGAAAGCCTCATCATCTTCGTTGGCGTCGCGCTGTGTACTCGTGCGGTGTCGAAGTGGATGGCGAAGAACTCCGCCAGTGTCGATATCTTTAGTGGTGTCGTGTTTGCCCTGCTTGGCGTCATCATTCTGACGGAGGGACTCCTTGCGCTTTGAGCTGGGTATGCTGGTCAGCATGCTAGAAGTCTCAATTAAGGGAGAATCCATCAAGCTCGGCCAGTTCCTCAAATTGGCCTCCTTGGTCGCAACCGGGGGTGAGGCCAAAGAACTCATCGAGCAGGGCCAGGTCACCGTCAATGGGGAAGTCACTAAGCAGCGCGGTGCAACGCTGGTGCTTGGCGACGTCATCTGTGTCTCCGACACCTGCGCCCGCGTCGTCGAAGACGACGACGATTATTTCGATGAGGCCACCGCCGATGATGACTTTGACCCGGAGAAGTGGAGGAACCTCTAATGCCCGCTTTTGAAGCAGAAGTAGGAATGCCCTACTGGATTACTCTGGCTAGTTCCGATGTGAAGGCCTCCGAAAAGTTTTACTCGGCCGTGTTGGGTTGGGAATTCGAAGACGGCATTGCCCGCCTGCAGGGCCTTCCCATCGCGGAGATTGTCCCAGGCCAAGACACCTGGGCAACTTATTTCCTTTCCCGCGACTTGGAGGCGGATTGCGCCCGGGTAGAACAACTCGGTGGCAAGATCCTCGCTTTAGGTGCGCCGTTGGCGCTTGTTCTGGACAACAGTGGTGCCATGTTTGGTTTGACGCAGCCGGAGCTCGACCGCTTCGTCGCCGGCGGAGAGCCGGGTACTCCGGTGTGGCATGAGCTGACGGTTTCGTTGAATTTCCACTCAGCGCTGGACTTTTATGGCGAGCTCTTCAACTGGGAAATCCGTGGTGATGAGCATTACGCAGTAGCGGAGGAAGAAGGCGCTGCCTTCGCCGGATTTTGGCACGCGGAGGGCTTGCCGAGTTTCTGGCAAACCTACCTGGGCGTGCGGGACATTGACCAGGCAGCTAAGGCTGTAATTGATAACGGCGGAAAGATCATTCGTGAGCCCCACGATTCCCCATTCGGCCGTCTGTGTCTGATCGAGGATTGCACAGGTGCGGCGCTTACCTTGTGTGAGGTTGAGGATGCCCCCGAAGAACCCATCGAGCTCTAGGGTTACGGAGGTCGTTCTCCGCATTCCAGCTGGCAATGTCTCCACCTACGGAGAGATCGCCAAAGTGGTGGGGGTCGGCGCGCGATATGTGGGCTGGGTGATGTCGAAAAGCGCAGATCTGCCCTGGTGGCGGGTGGTCAACAGCACTGGCCGCGCCCACACCTCGGCCGCCCAAGCCCATTGGGATGAAGAAGGCATCCCGCACCGCGGCGACCGCGTGGTCCTTTCTGAGTGTGGGCTGGATGCAACGGATCTGGGAGGCAGCGCCTATTAAGATCCGCTTTGAGAATCGCCATTCTTGGTAAGGGGGTGGCTACTGCGTCGTTTTAAACGACGGACCTTTCTTAGAAGGGGATTTCCTCACCGCCTTCAGGTTCCTTGTTCTCTGCCTTTTCTGTAGGTGCGTGGTGTGCGGCCTCTTGTTGTTCTTTGTCTAGCTCAGCTTTAAGTTCTTGAGCCTCACGGTGTTTCCGGGCGCGGAAGCCCTCAATATCTTGTGCCACACTTCGCGCCCAGCGTTTGTTCTTAGGGGCTAGTGGTCCGGAAGGTTCGGTGATTGCCCACGTTCCATCCTCAAAAAGCCAGACCACATCCCCGGTATCCGGGTCCAAAATATAAAAGGCCCGTCCGTCGGTCTTCATGTTGTGGTGATGCTGGCATAACGCGACCATGTTGTCCGGGTGCGTTGGTCCGCCATCGGCGTAGTTAATACGGTGGTCCAACTGGCATAGCCACGCAGGCATTCCGCAGCCAGCTGCACGGCAGGTGCCATCGCGGCCCTCAACATATTTGCGCACCATCGTGTTTGGTCCGTAGCTTTTGGAGGCCTCTGGCTTGGTGCTTAAATCCCTTTTTGTTACGGCCTGTGCGGGGATATTGCCCACCTGCCAGCCATGGCCTTCTACATATACTGGTGCATCCTCGACGTCATTAGCTTGATAAGTGTGGAGTACTACTCGGGCAGCCTCTGGCTCTACCTTCCCAGTGATGAGGAGGATGAGTGCCTCGGCCATAGAAACTTCATACTTTTCCGCCGCTGCCTTAATAGCCTCATGAATAATGACCCCGATGCTGCTGTCAACCTCTAGTTCGATGGTGGCGCGCTGGGCGCGGGTGAGTATGGAATACCGGTTCTTCGGGCGCGTATCTTCCACCGCGATGGAGTCATCATGAACCTTGACGAGATCACGCATGCGGCGGCGAATCTGCGAAGTGCTGGGAAACGCCTGATTGGGCTTCGTAGGAGTAAACCAACGGGCCAACGAAGTATCGATGGCAGCCACTACCTCTGGGGAAGGCTGGCCCAGCTTAGCCATGACCTGGTCAATGGCAATCAAGGCAGGTAGGTCCAGCAAATAATAAGCATCTTGTAGGGCCTTGAGCTGGGGGAGTTCTCTAAGGCGGTAAATCCCCATGACTATGCGAGCAACTGCCCCGGCCGTTTTGCCGGTCTTTAACCCAAGGCGCATACACGCTGTGTCTGAATCTTCGTCCAAGGCGGGAAGGACGCTAGACCAGAACTCGTAGTCTGCTTGGCGTATGTCCTTGCCTTTCATACATACTGGGTCGTTCGGATTGGAATGAGAAAAATAGGGAACAACAACGTCTGAAGTGGAAGACACTTCAACCCCCTCTTTTGACTGAGTTAATGCGACGGGACGAACCCCCACCGTTCGAAATCCCTTTCGAAATAAGAGCTTATTCGGTATCTCTGGAGAAGTCCATACTGCGGAAAGAAGTTGTGATTAGAGGGGTAAATGAGAAAACTGGTGCTCCACACAAGTCGTGGGGTAAGCGCCAGATAAAACGAACATTCGAGATTTCCAGTGGGGGTTTAGGGCGCCAAATCTCCAATCAGAGCTGTTAAAGCTGTGACTTGAGTTAATCTATACAAGTGTTTAAGTCTCGTTCCTTCATTGTCGGTCTTGCCCTGGCGGCCGTCACCGCGCCTTCTGCCCAGGCTCTGACTTTCGATCCTGGAAAAGTCCCACCACGCACCCAGATGACCGTGCGTTATGCCGATGGAAATTCAGTTTCCACTGGGAATAGCCACGAGTCCCGCCCCGCGCTTTCCCTGGCGAAGCTGTATCTCGGTATGTGGGTGCTGAAATATGGCGCATTCGAGGATAAGGCGCGGGTGGAGAACATGATTCGTTTTTCTGAGGACGGCACCGCCAGTGACTTGGAGCGGAAGTATCCACAGGCCATCCCCTCTATCATCGGGGAGTACCGGCTAGGGGACACTCATCACAATGGCTACTGGGGAAATACCACGACGTCGACGGAGGATCTCACTCGCTTCATAGGGGCGATATCTGGCGACCCGTCTGCCGCGCCGCTCATGAAGGGTATGGCGACGGTAGCGCCTGTGGCATCCGACGGCTACCGCCAGGACTTTGGCACCGCACGCATCCCGGGCATTATTGGAACGAAATTTGGATGGTCGGACAACCGTCAGGTTCACGCTAGTGCCTCTTTCGGCCCTGGGTATAGCGTGGCGGCTAATACTTATGGATCCCCCGCGGATCTCACGGGGGATGTGCTGGGAGCGGTGGAGGTTGCACCGCAGGCGCCAGGCTTGCCGACGCCTCTACAGGACGCGCGCGATAGAGCATGTGCGGAACTAAAACGGGCGGTGCCGAGCTCATCGCAGGCATGCTAAGCGTAGCCGTTGTCGGAAGTAAAGAAAGTATCCTTCGGGCGCGACATCAGAGCTGCAGGGGCAGTTCGACTAGTTCACCGCAGGCTGGCGAGGCCGGGCGAATGCGAGTAGGTATCGTCCGCCTTAGCTAGACGGTGGGCTCGAATCCCCAGGGCGATGACGGTGGGGTAGAGGATTAGCGCGACGACGATATACTGCGTGATCAGCTGCCAGGTTTCTTCCCACATGTAGTTCCACGCGAAGTGGAGACAAAAGGAAACAAAAAGCGCGCCCACGCCGACGCCGAGACGCCACCACCAAGTTTTATGGGCAGCGTAAATGGCCCAGCCGATGCCGAAGCCCGCAATGGCTGTCAGTGACATGTGCAGACCTGGTCCCGCCACAAGGCGCAGTCCCCACATCTGCAGCATGCCAATCCAATCCGACGTCGGGTGCATTACGGCGCCGAGAGAGGCGTAGAGGATGTTCTCGAAAACATCGAAAGCCCAGCCCACGAGTGCGCCGACGATGAAGCCGTGCCAGGGCCGGTTGAGCTGGCGGAAGCTGAGGAGAATGAAGACCACGCCGAGGGCCTTAGCGAATTCCTCCGGATAAGCACCGGACCAGGACATCATGGATTCTTCCCAGCCCACACCTTTGGTGAGGGAGGTGAACGGCAGTGCGGAGAGGAGCGCTAAAGATACCGCGGTGCCGCCTCCCCACAGCACGCTGGCAGTGGCCCAGCCCTTGGCCGGTGCGGCCCACATCGGGCTGAGGCGCCACAGGTATAGGCCTAGTGCTAGGAAGGCTAGTCCGATCAGCAGGCTTATCAGGCCTGGGAGCGGGGCAACGAGAAAGGAGCCCAACAGATTGATAAGAGCGGCGGGTAGGCAGACGCCAATGAAGACCCACAGGGTTACGCGGAAGATCTTGCTCACTTGAAGGCCTCCATAAATTGATCGGCGAATTCCTCTGGGTTTCCATCCGAGAAGACGAGCTCGTAGTTGAGGTTTCCCTTGGCCACGCTGAAGGCAACGACCGGGATGTACGTATACGTTCGCAGGACGAGGATGCCGTCTTGGTTTTCTACTTTTTCCTTCGGCATCGACCCGAAGGTGGTCGCGCGAACGGCGCGGCGCAGGGCTAGCTCATCATCGTCGACATCAGAGGTGAGATAGGCCTCGACCAAGGTGTCGCCGCAGTCCCACGCCTGGTTGGCCACGGAATCGTAGTTAACGCTGCACTCGACGCCGTCGATGGGCTGATGCCACTCCGGATCATCGAGGACGACTGGCTCTGTTTCCGGCTCGTGTTCCGGCAGTGCCAAGCTGAGGATGGCGGGCGTGCCCAGCACGAGGAGAGTCACTCCCAGCACAGCGAAAAACGGCCCCGTCATCTTCGCTGGCGGGAAACGATAAGAAGTCATGCACACCACACTAACGCGTGCTTCTGACATAGAGTGAAGTGCATGAAGGATCTGTATCAATTTGTTAATGGCCCCTGGATTGAGTCCCACGTTATCCCCGATGACCGTGGCGTCGACGGCACTTTTCACGCGCTTCGCGACGAAGCCGAGGAACTCGTCCACGACATCGTTAAGGAAAACACGGGCCGCCCAGGGATCGTGTATTCCTCCCACATGGATGTAGAAGGAGTCAATGCTGCGGGAACGACGCCGCTTGACGAGGACCTCGACAAGCTGGTGGCGGCGGACCCGGAGGAGCTGGCCCACAACCTGGGTGTGCTGGAGCGCGAGGGCGTTGGCGCCCCGGTTACCTTCTGGGTGGAAAAGGACTCCGGCGCCGAGGAGGCGGTGGCCTACATTATTCAGTCCGGTTTAGGTCTGCCGGATGAGGCTTATTACCGCGAGGAAGCCCACGCGCAGACGCTCGCTGACTACGAGAAGCACGTTGCGGCGATGCTGGGATTCTTAGATCCCGCCCGCCTCTTCGGACTGGGCGCGGAGACGGCCGCGACGCGTATCGTAAACCTAGAGAAGGAAATCGCGGCCGGCCACTGGGATGTGGTGGCCTCGCGTGATGCGGTGAAGACGTATAACCCGGTGGACGTCGCCAAGCTGCCCAGCATCACCCGCGCCATCCTGCAGGGCGGGGGACTGCCCGAGCACCGTGCGGTAGCTATGATGCCGTCTTATTTCGAGCACCTCGAGGGCCTGTTCACCGCCGGCCGTATGGCGGATTGGCAGCTGTGGGCAACGTGGCACATTCTGCTATCGCGCGCGCCTTACCTCTCCGAGGAGATCGGTAAGAAGAACTTCGAGTTCTACGGAACCAAGCTTTCCGGTGCCACGGAGCAGCGTGACCGCTGGAAGCGCGCCGTGGGCTTGGCGGAAAACATGGTGGGACAGGAGATTGGCAAGGTCTTCGTGGACAAGCACTTCCCGCCCTCCTCGAAGTCCGAGATGGATGAGCTGGTGGAGTACCTTACCGCCGCTTACCGCGAGAGGATTTCGCAGCTGGAGTGGATGACTCCGGCTACTCGTGAACGCGCGCTGGAGAAGCTCTCCCAGTTCAAGGCCAAGATTGGCTATCCAGATACCTGGCGTGACTATTCTGACCTGGAGTTTTCTCCGAAGGGAGCGGACTTGGTGGCCAATGTGCGCGCGGGTAATGCGTGGAATCACGATTATGAATTGGCCAAGATTGGCAAGCCGGCGGACCGCGATGAATGGTTCGCAACCCCGCAGACGGTCAATGCTTTTTATAATCCAGTGGTCAATGACATCACCTTCCCGGCAGCGATTCTGCGCCCGCCCTTCTACAACCCTGAGGCGGACGCGGCGGAGAACTTCGGCGCTATCGGTGCGGTGATTGGTCACGAGATCGGCCACGGATTTGATGACCAGGGCTCGCAGTATGACGGCCAGGGCAACCTCAACTCCTGGTGGACGGAGGAGGACCGTGCGGCCTTCGAGAAGCTGACCGCGAAACTGGTGGACCAGTTCCAAGGGCAGGTACCGAAGGTGCTGGAAGGCACCGATTCCGCAGGCGTCAACGGCAGCTTCACCCTGGGTGAGAACATCGGTGACCTGGGCGGATTGGGAATCGCCGTGGTGGCCTACAAGAACTACTGCGCCGACAAGGGCCTGGACATCAATGGCCAGGTCACGCCCTTTGAGGCTGAGGGCGCTGAGCCGGAATTGGCAGAGCACGAGTACACCGGTCTGCAGCGTTTCTTCCTGGCGTGGGCGCGCGTGTGGCGCACTGCCATCCGCCCGGAGATGGCCACGCAGTACCTGGCCATTGATCCGCACTCGCCGGCGGAGTTCCGTTGCAACATCATCGCTGAAAACATCGATGAATTCTACGAGGCCTTTGACGTCGAGGGTGGTCTAGCACCGGAGGAGCGCGTCACCATCTGGTAGTACCCTTGGGGGCCATGAGTGAGTGGAATATCGGTGGTACTGATCGCCAACTAAGTCCGGAACAACAGCTCGAGCAGCTCTCCTCCTACATGGAGGTGCACTACCCGCTGCCGGACTTCCGCCCGCCGTGGGCCGGTGGAGGTTCGCCGGAGGCGGACCGCTACTGTGCGTTGCTGCCGGACCGCATCGTGCAGGCCTCCATGATGGTGCTGGGTTCCGCAGTGGATCACTCGCTGCCTGGTACTGCCTTCACGGAGGGGGTACGTGTTGAAGACTCTGAGGTGGGAGCGATCTTTGTTCCTTCAGAGCAGAATGGTCGTTGGGCGGTGTCGTTGCACTCTGGCGGATGGTGGCGTGGTGACGGCAAGGCGCTAGAGATGCAGTGGCGGCCCGAAGTGGCTGCTGCAGCACAGCTGTCCGGAACCACCATCATTGATGTCGACTATCCGTTGGCACCCGAGCACACTGTGGCGGAGATGGCTCAGTCGGTTCAGGCGGCCGTCGATTATGCCCGCGAACACGGTGCCGAGCGCGTGACGGTGTGGGGCTATTCCTCGGGTGGGGCGCTCGCAGCGCTGGTGCCTGCCGACGCCCTCCTCCTCACCTTCCCTGACTTCGGCGCGCTGGCCAAGCTCCCGGAGGACATCCGCGGTGAGTACGTCCTCGACGAGGCGGCGCTGGCAGCAGCCTATTCTGACATCTTGGTCCAGACCGCAACGCAGGATGAGATTGCGGAACGCGTGGAGATTCCCGGTGCACAGACCGCGGACTACGTGTCTATGCACCGCATTTCCACCCCGGCCGTGGCGCGGCAGCGCATTAAAGATTCGGCCGAGTTCCTGTAGGGCTACTGCTCGCCCTCCGGGCGAATCTTCATCTCGGAGTTCTTCCACAAGCCAGAGCGCTGGATGACTTCCTGGTCGATATCCGCCTTCAGCGGTTCCTCGCCCCGGGAGTTAGTACGCAGCTCGTACTTCTCAATGGCGCCCCAGTCGCGTGCCCAATCGTTGTTGAGGTAGCTCGGAATCTCATAGGAGTAGTTCACTGCCTCCGCGGTTGCCAGCGCGCCACCACCGGAGAAGGACTGGAAGTCCGTGAGGGAGGTTTGCGCGGCGGCGTCGGGAAGAATGCGGAACTCCGGAATCTCCGTCACACCGGCGTAGTGGTCGAAGGTGCGCTGGCAGGGGAACTGCAGGGCGACGGACCAGTCAAGGAGTGCCGGGGTGGAGGAATCGAACTGGGAGTTGATGGTGGCCAGCTCCGGTACGCGCGGTGGGGTAAACGCCATCCAATCGTCTTCATCGGTGGAATCATCTACCGCAACGAGGCGTACAACGTTGGCCTCTTCCGGGAGCTCGTCTAGAGCAATGCGGAGGTTGCGCCATTTGGGGGTCGCGCCGACGTCGGAAAGCTCGGCCTCACCCTTGTTGGTGACCTTGCCGTTCTTGAGGGTGCCGTACTCCAAGGTGAGCTCGGTGCCTTCCTGCTCTACACCGTTGACGTCGTGGTGGTAAATCTTGCCGGCAGCAGAGACCGCGAGGACAGGGGTGTTTTCTCCTGGTTCCGGCAAGTTGTACCACTGGGTGGTGATGGTGGCGGTGGAGCGCTGCGACTCATCGTAGGAACCCATGACCGGGACCTTTGTGTAATCCAGGTTGAAGGGCAGGTGCATCTCGGAGCCGTTGACGCCTAGCGTTCCGCGCACGCCACCGGCGGAAGAATCGGTGACTTCGGTTGTTTCGGTGGTTTCCTCATTGGAAGCAGCCGAGTCATCACCGGTGGTGTTGGCAATGGCGCCTACCGACGCCGAGTTGAGGTTCTCCGGCTCAATATCTTCCTTGATCATGTTGGGGCCGAAACCGAAGTTATCCTCGTCTTCGTCAACCAGCGAATCCTTGAGGTCGCCGTCGACCGGAGTGAGGAAAGCCTCGTTGGTGTTGGTTTCCACCATGGTGGCATCCGCCAGCGAGCAGACATCGCCGCGCAGGGACGCCAGGTTGCCCTTGCCCACGGAGTAGGAATCCGCCTGGGCCACGTAGCCCTTGGCAAAGGAGGCGCAGGAGAAGGCCACGATGAGGATGCAGGCCACCGCAATCGGTGCGGACATGGCGCCTGCCCAGCGAGAAACCTTGGCGGCGTTGGCGGCCTCGAATTCCTCGAGGGTGCCGGCGGTTTCGGCCTTGTTCTTGCGATAGCTGTGAACCAGGGACTGGTAGAGGCCAATCGCTAGGACCACCATGGCGATCGCGAGCACCACGGTGTTGGCCTCGATGGCCTTGAACTGCACGGTGCGGTCCCACCACGGGATGCCGAAGGAAGACACGTACCACCACGCGTTCCAACCGCCGAGGGAGATGGCGAGGAGGAAAATCACCGCGGCGATGGAGAAGGTCCGGGCGCGCGGGGAGCGCATGGCGATCTGGGACAGGACCACCGAGCCGAGCGCGGCGATGACGCCGGCGATACCGGCGTAGATACCGAAGTGGTGCGTCCACTTCGTCGGCGTGAACATGAGGAAGAAAGCCGAGAGCGCCATGATGGCCAGCAGGCGTTTGGTGGGATCTGCCTCCGCACCGACGACGCGGTGGTTCTTGATGAAGGCGTAGATGATGAGCGCCAGGCAGAAAAGCATGGTGAACATGGCGAAACGGCGCGTCAGGGAGCCATCCACGGAGGGCTCGAAGAGCGTGGAGTAGCGCACGAACTCGGAGTACCACGGCAGGGACGGGCCGACCGCGGAGCGCACGCGCGTGGATTCGATGACTGACGCTAACGTTTGGTCCCCGAAGGCGGCAACCATGACGGCAGTGCCGCAGGCAAGGAACGGGGCGATGAGTGCCGGCCAGGTTACTGCGGGGGCGCGCGTGCCCATGATGCGGAACAGCGCGGGCAGGCAGACCAGGAAGATGCCCACCGCGGTCAGGCCGGTGGGGCCAGCGGCTAGGGTGATAGTGGCGATGATGGTGCCCACCGCTGCCGGCAGAAGGCGCTGGGTGGAGATGGCGCGCTCGAAGGAAGCCCACGTCAGCATGACACCGAGGGCCACGATGGGCTCTGGACGTACGCCGTTGTTATAGGGCAGCCAGAAAGCCAGGAACATGAACGCGGCGGTCCAGTGCGCGAGGCGGCGCTCGTTCACGCGGGTACCGAAGCGCGGGAGCATCTCGCGCGACAAAACAAACCAGATGATGAGCGCCGAGATGAGCGAGGGCAGGCGCACGATGATGGAGGCGCTGGAGAACTGTGCCAGCCATGCCACGAGGTCGTAGTACGGCGCGCCGAACGGGGCCTCGGGGACGCCGTACCAGCGGTAGTAGTTCGCCATGTAGGTCGCGTGATCGGAAACGCGGCCCATGGTGAGGATGAAGCCATCATCGGAGGTATTGGCGCCGAAGACGTACCACCAGCCGAGTACAGCTGCCACGACGCCATCGAGCGGGCGGATCTGCTTCCAGGTTTCGGGCATGAAGCCAAGGCGTTTGCCATCGAGGCGGTCAATCCGCCACAGGCAGACCAGGCTGATGACCACCATGGCCAGGCCCAGCCACATGGCGATGAGCTTGAGCGGTGTCGGGGAGGAGGTAAACCGAGAGTTGATCTCTACGTGGATGCGGAGGTCGTCGCCAAGCTCTGCGAGGTTCTCCGGAGTGTCATCAATCTCGGTGTAGACGCCGGTGACCTGCGGGCGCAGATCCTCCTCGGTGGTCTTCTTGTGCTTGCCCACGGAGACGGTGGTCCCGTCCTCCGTGGAGGCGATGCTGAGGGTGGCGTCCTCTGGTAGCTGTGCCACCTGCTCGGCTGTGAGAGAGAAAATGACCTCATCGAGGCTGGTTACCGAGAGGCCACCCTCGCCGGCGCGGACAAACATGCCGCGATTGGAGGCCTTCTTGGACTCCGGGGGCACGGTGCCGTAGAGCAGGTCCTGGCCGTCGCGCAGCTTGTCGACGGCTTCCAGGGGGATCTCTGCATCAATTTCTTCCGGCGCCACCGAGATGAGCGGGGCGTTGATGGACTGCAGGGAGCCCTGCTGGGGCCAATCGAAGGAGGATTGGGTCTGGTTCACCGGCAGTAGCGGCGTCGCCACGAAGCACAGGAAACCAATGAATCCAGCGATGATGGCGGTGAGTCGCAGGGACTGCGGTGCACGTAATGAAGAGGTTTTCCGATCTGACACGGCGATCAGTCTACGTCACCGCCTTGGCTTCTTAAGATCGCGCCGCCACGACGAAGGGGCCGATTTGTTGCGTGTTCCAACCTTCCTCAAAGACCTCTGGGTTGAAGAACACCGCGCGGTAGCGCACGTTGGGCTGGTTGGGGTAGATGTCTTCCGCCAAGTGCGTCTTGTAACCATCGCCGGGTTCTTCTAGGTCGCCGCGGAAGATGAGGACGTCCGGCCCGCGCCACGGTGCGGACTGAAGCGACTTCGCAAACTCTTCCGGAGTCTGTTCCCAGGATTTGGAAGCCCACTCCTCGATCTGTAGGTTGCGGGTGCTGAACTCTCCCAGTGGGTTGGCGTAATTACTGGTGAAGGCGTTGAATCCGTAGTAGGGGTTATAGGCCATGAAGAGCTTCTCATCGGTCAGGACAACCGTGTCATTGGCCTCGTAGCCTTGGGCATCGATGAACTCGCGGATCTCGCCGTAGTTGGCGGAAGAATCGCTGGTGTAGCGGTCCGCGCGTTCCCCGTAGCCGTCGGTATCGGTATAGGCATGGTCCAAGGCGGTCACGTTCGTTGCCGGGATCTGCTGGGCATAGTAAACACCGCCAAGCCCCATGAGGATGGCAAAGGCTAGGGTCACGCGCTTGCTGGTGACCTCGCTGAAGCCTTCCGGGTAGAGCGTGGGCAGGCCCATGAGGCGGATGTCGGCCAGCGCGAGGATGCCGGCCGTAGCGAAAAGCACCACGACGATCAGCTCTAGGCGGAAGCCCAGCAGCGTGCTGCCGGCGAGGGTCATGACCATGGAGGCCAAGGTCCACAGGTAGGTGCCGACAAGAGCGGTGCTCAGAGCGCGGATTTCGGGCTCGTCGATGCGCATGACGAGGTAAATCAAGCCGATCAGGCTGAGGATGCCAATGACGGACAACGAGAGGAAAGGCGCCGGGATTTGGGTGCCTTCTTCCGGCAGGTAATGCTGCGCGGTGGACTCCAGCGGGGCAGTGGCGTGCAGGACCCCGTAGAGGTAGGGCGCCCAGGCGATCGCAGCGATGGCCAGGGAACCGGCCGCGATGGTGACCAAGTGCACGAGGGGTACCCATGTGCGCTCAGCGACGCCGGTGACCAGTGCAATGAGGCTGACGATGGTGAGCGCCACTGCACCCGTGTAGAGCGTGTAGAAGCAGGCAGAAACTCCCAGGTAGATAGCGATTGCGGCAGTAGAGAACCAGGAAGCCCTGTAGAAAGCGTGGGAGCACAGGACGGCCACTGCCGGGACGCCCATGGCGATGACGGCGGAATAGGGCTCCTCAGCGCCAATGGTCAGGGTCACCGCCATGGTGGTCAACGCAATGGCGGTGGCAACTGGCAGCGAACCGCTGAGCCTTTGCCACACCGGAACCAGGATGCACCCGGCCACGGCCAGGGAGATAAGGCTCCACGGTTGATAAACCTCCCAGCCCGGCATGTTGAGAAGGTTCGCGAGCCGCCCGCCCATCCAGAACCAGCCCAACGGGTAGAAGGTAGGCAGGCCCTCGTAGTTCATGTCCGCATAAGAGCTGGCCTCTGTGGCGCGGGTGAGGAATTGGGTACGGAATACCTGGTCGACTTGGACGCCGTCGAGCCACAGGCGGGAAGCCGAAAGGGGCAAGCCGATACTGGTCAGCGTGAGCAGCGCTGGGGAGATATAACACACAGCGGTGGTGAGCCACGTCCGCCAGCGGGGGCGCGGCGTAATAATCCACCACGCGCACAGAGCACCCACCAAGAGAACGGTGAGCGCAGTTCCCGCCGTGCTCAACGCACGGGTCACCATCGACGTACTGAACGCCGGGAGGGAGACCGTCTTGAAGGCGAAGAAACCAATGAGCGTGATAAGGCCGCCACCTACAGCGGCGGCGGCCATTCCCACGAGAGTGGCGCGACGCGTCAAGCGGTCGACGTTATATTCCACGGTGGGGGAGATAGACGACGTGGCGGGAGACTCAGTCATGTAAGTAGTTTCCCATACGCCGTGGACATAGCGGAACTTTAGAAAGGCAGCTTCCGGAAGATCGCCTGTGGGATAAACTTGAATCCCAAGGACACGTACTCAAACAGCGGGTGCACGAAGATGGACTGCTTGCCATCCAGCACCGCCTTGACGGTGGCCTTAGCCACGTCGGAGACGTTGACGGTCAGGGGAGCTTCGCCGGCTTCCGCCGACATCTTGGTGCGCACCTGGCCTGGGCGAACCACGAGCACCTTGGCGCCGGAGCCGCGCAGGGCCTCACCGAGGTTGATGAAGAAGCCGTCGACACCGGCCTTGGAGGCGCCGTAAACAAAGTTGGAGCGGCGCACGCGCATGCCGGCGACGGAAGACAGCGCCACGATGGTGCCGTGGCCCTGCTGCTGGAACTTCTGGCCGAGTAAGACACCGAGGGAAACCGGTGCGGTGAAGTTAGTCTGGGCCGAGGCAACTGCCTTGGCCTGGTCCTGCCACAGTTCCTCCTGGTCACCGAGGGTGCCGAAGGCGATGATGGCGACGTCGACATCGCCGCGCTCAAATGCGCGCTTGACGACGTCCCCGTGGCCCTCAAAGTCAGTCGCGTCGAAGTCGATGACCTCGACGTCGCCACCGCGGGACTCGATGGTTGCGCGAGCATCCGCGATACGCGGGGAGTCCGCACGAGCCGCCAGGGTGACCTTGGCCGGGCCGCGCTCGAGGAATTCCTCGACGATGCCGAGGCCGATCTCGGAGGTGCCGCCGAGAAGGAGGATGTGTTGTGCTTGGCCTACTGCATTCAGCATGAGGTGATTCCTTTCTAGTGCAGCTCGAGGCGGCGGGACATATCGGAGGCGAAGACGCCGGTCGGGTCGATGTCATTGCGAGTCTTGAGCCAGCCCTCGAGGCCCGGGTACATCTTGTGGAAGTTCTCCGCTGAGGTGCGGGACTCCTTGGCCAGGTAGAGGCGGCCACCGAATTCCATGACGCGCTTATCCAGATCATCGAGGAAAGCGCCCAGGCCCGGCTTGATGGGGAAGTCCACGCAGACATTCCAGCCAGGCATCGGGTAGGACAGCGGGGCCTTGTTACCCGGGCCGAAGAGCTTGAACACGTTGAGTGCGGAGTAGTGGCCGGAGCGCTGCATGTCCCGGATGATCTCCTTGAAGGGCTCGACGGCGTCGGTCGGCACCACGAACTGGTACTGCAGGAAGCCATTGGAACCGTAGCCACGGTTCCACTCGCCGATGAGATCCAGCGGCTGGTAGAACTGCGTGAGGTTCTTGACCTGGTTACGCGCCGGGGCGCCCATGAGGTAGTAGGCCTCACCGATAGCCATGAGGGAAAGCTTGTTCATGGTGAAGTTCGGGAAGATATCCGGAACCGTCATCAGCTGTGGGGCATTGAACTTCAGCGGGTCTTTCGCCAGCTTCGGGGCAAGCTCTTCGAGCTGCTCCAGGGTGGCCAGGGAGCCGCGGGAAATAGTGGAGCGGCCCAGCTTTGGTTCCGGGGAGATGACGTCGAACCACGCGGAGGAGTACGTGTAGTTGTGCTCCGAGCCATCGGAGTGGAAGGCCACGGTTTCATCGAGGTTATCCGTGCGGTCGGTATCCGCGATGAAGTAGGCGGTTTCCGTCTTCGTCATCTTGATCTTGGCGCGCAGGATGATGCCGGTCAGGCCCATGCCGCCGACGGTGGCCCAGAAAAGATCGCCGCTCGGGTCATCCTCAGAGCCTTCCGGGGTCAGGTGCAGCACGCGGCCGTCTGCCACGAGCAACTCCATCGAGGCGACGTGGTCACCGAAAGAACCGGCGGAGTGGTGGTTCTTGCCGTGGATATCCGGGCCGATAGCACCACCGATGGTGACTTGGCGGGTGCCCGGCAGAACCGGAACCCACAGGCCATAGGGCAGGGCGGCCTTCATGAGCTGGTCGAGGGTGACGCCACCGTCGACGTCGACAATGCCTGACTCCGGATCGATGGAGTGGATCTTGTTGAGCGGTTGCATGTCGATGACGAGGCCACCGGCGTTCTGCGCGGGGTCGCCATAGGAGCGGCCCATACCGCGGGCGATGACGCCGCGGCGCAGGTGGGAAGGCTTATCAGCATTGTCCTCAGCCACCTGGGCGACGGCAGCCTTGATGACGTCGACGTCCGGGGTGGACAAAACGTGGGCGGTTGTTGCCGCCGTGCGGCCCCAACCGTGGAGGGACTTCTCAGTAGTATGCAGTTCCATCTCTTACTCTTTGATTCGATGTGATGGGTCGGTTTCCTACACTACCTAGGCGGTCGTGCCTGTGGCGGCAGTGAAAACGTGAGATTAGGTACAAAAGCCAAGCAAACGGAACATTTGTGCTGTCCGGTTGTGTGGGTTTAGTTCGGAATTAGTAAAGATCCATGATCTCGCGGATTTCTTCCGGCAGTTCTTCTTGGGAGCTAATTTCTGGGCCTTCATAGGCGCGCAGGATCTCATAGACGCGGCCGCGCGACGTGGAATCGAGGATGGGCAGTTCCTCGGCGATGAGCCGCGTCATAAAACCATTAAGCGGCAGCGAGGTGTGTTCCGTCGCCAGAAAGTGACCGTGACGCTTGTCTTCCTCGGCGCGCTCATCTTGCGCTGCTCGCTGTGCCGGGGTGAGGTGCTCTTTTTTAGAGGAGTACATGCACGGTAGCCTACCGCCCGCCTAAGGTGGGGCGGTATGACCTCTCCCAAGCAAGATAATTATGCGTTGGATGACACCCTCGCCGGCCGCATCACTCAAGCCGCGGCTGTGGGCATTATGACCTCTTATCCGGATTGGATCAAGAACAAGACTGCGCTCGTTTTCGCGTATGTGCTGTCCTTCTTAGGTTTCGGCGCGCTCGTGGCCATTACTAATGCCGAGAGCCACGAGGGCCAGCCGGAGCCGGAGACTCCCGATGTCCCCGCGTGGGCGATCCCGGTTGCCTTCGGAATTCTGCTGCTTGGCGGATGGCTCACAATAAAGACTGAGCACAGCGTGGTCCGATTTATTCGCCGCCGCGGCGTGGAAAAGCCGTGGACCGTCTGGGGTGGAATCAGTGCTGCCATCGTCTTCATTCTCAGCGAGCTCGAAGCGCGCGAGCTCACCGCCCGCAACTAAAAATGCGTATGGTGGGGCACATGAGCTCAAAGGTCACAGATTTGGCGCAGGTCCGCGCCAATCGTGGTGATTCTGCTCGAACCCTGCTGTGTCAGGTATCCAACGTCCGCGCGGATGCAGAGGTGCACCGTCAGATCGGTTTCTCTGATGCGCTCACGTTGGAAGAGCTCCACCATATTCTTGAAATCTGCTTCGGGCTGCCACACGAGGATTCCCCATGGCACTTCTTTGAACACACCGAAGCCCGTGGCCAGCGTATCGATCCAAGCCATACCGTGCGCGAATTCTTGAGCCGTGGGGGCGAGCAGGTTGATTACGCCTGGGGTCTGTGGGACTTCGAAATCGTCGTGGTCGAAACCTATCCGCGCGATAGCGGGACGCCGGAGGCCCTGTGCGTGGGCGGTTCCGGTTCTTTCCACACACCCTTTGATCTCACCGCCGTGAATGCGGAGCTCACCGGCCAGGAAACCATCGATGAGGTTTTGGATCTTGTGGCTAGCCCCGTCCGCGCGTTGATTGAAAGAACCCGGCTTTATGACTTCGTTCCACTTCTCCAAGCTCTAGACCTGAACCGTGAAGTCAGTATTGATGCTCAGGCGTTCCAGCAGCTGCGTACCTTGCCGCGAGAAGTAACAAATGAAGGCAAGGACGCCTTTTGGTCTATGGCTCTAGCACTGTCCTGCATGGGCGGGCGCGAATTAACCGATTCCGTAGCGGAGACGTCCATGGCCGCGCTGGGGTGGGTTGACGATGATGGCGAGGAATTGCATGGTTCGGCGATCCGGGAGCTGTGCTCGGCTTCGCTTAAGGTGCTTTCGTCTCTCGGCGCCTATGGTGAAAACGCCGTCGCACCCGTGGACCGTCTGGACATTTACCGCGCCCTTGTCCGCGGGTAGAGTATTTCGCCGTGACTGAACCTACTTCTAGCATGAAGACCCAACTCGTGCGCTTCGTATCCGTCGGTGTTTTCACAGCGGCGATCGATTATGGCCTTACCCTCTTTCTGACGTACCTAGGCCTACACCGTTCCCTGGCGAAGGCGATTGGCTGGGTCTTCGGCACCATCGCCGCCTATGTGGCGAATGCCCGGTGGACCTTCGGCGCCCAAGTTTCTGGTCGTACAGCCGGTGCCGTGGGATTGCTGTATTTGTCCACCTTCGCCGTGCAAAACTTCCTGTACTGGGTGCTTAACGCCCCGCTGATCAGCTTGGGCTTCGACGGCGCGCTCAAGGACACCATTGCCTTCGTCATTGCACAGGGCGTGGCCACGGTGACTAACTTCGCCATTCAGCGCGCCTTCATCTTCAAAGGAAAGTAATCATGCCCGAACGCCTCTCACGGTCGAATTCCCTGCAGGCGCAGGGCACGAAGTTTGCGATCACGGGGGCCATTGCCGCGCTTATCGACGTCTCTCTGACCTGGCTTTTTCAAATTGGTTTAGCGTTATTCGGCGAAGTAGCCTCGCGGACCGTCGGTTTTGCCGTCGGTACTTTGGTGGCTTACTTGTTGAATCGACGGTGGACCTTCAACGCGCGGGCCTCGAAGCGCCGCTTTGTTGCGGTCTTTGCCACCTACGCCATGACCTATGCGATCAACATTTTGTTGTATCGCTGGGCCTTTCCCTTCTTTGACCACACGCTGGACTGGCCTTCGTCCTGGGCACTGGCGGTGGCTTTCGTCATTGCCCAGGGCACGGCAACGCTGATTAATTTCTTTGTGCAGCGGTGGCTGATTTTCCGCAGCACGCGCAAGTCCTTTGAGTTTTAGGGCCGGCGGAAGTCTTCTTTGCGTCCGCGGTTGTGCAGGCGCAGCCATTCCATGAATCCCTTGACGTCATGCTGCTGGACTAGGAAGAACCAGCCGAAACGTGCGAATTCCTGTGGTAGCAACTTGCGCATGCCGCGCTGCCACAGAAGGTAGCCGCGGTTGCGGTAGGTAAAGAAGCGCTTGAACTCGCCTTCCGGGTATTGCGTGTGCATTTTTCCGCCGAGGATGGGCTTGAACTCATCGGAGCCATCCGGATGCAGGTAGCTGGTGGTCAGCGCAGTGCCGAAGTTTAAACCCGAGTTGACCAGGCGGCGGTGATATTCCACCTCATCACCACGGATGAACAGGCGGTAGTCTGGGACGCCGATGATCTCCATGGCCTCGGCGGAGATGAGTGCGCCGTTGAAGAGGGAGGCAATGCCGGGCAGAAAGTCACCCTCCAGCTCGCTCATGTAGCGCCGCCACACCAGGCCCTGGCGCAGTGGGAAAGCCAGCTTGGCAGGCTCATCGATATTGCACACGGCGGGGGAGACTTCGTGGAGTGCGTTGTTTTCCGCAACTCGGTAGAGCTCCTCTAGCACGTGGTGGTCGGCGGGGCGGCCATCATCATCCGCGCACCACACCGCGTCCGCGCCGAGGGCGAGTGCGGTGAGGAAACCCAGCGCGAAGCCGCCGGCGCCACCAAGGTTGGTTTCGGAAGGCACGTAGACGCCGCGCTCGCCGGCTAGTTCGTGGAGGAGCTCCTCTACTGCTGCTTCCGCACCGTTATCCACCACGATCACCCACTGCACTGGGTGCGTTTGGTTCACCACCTGTTCAAGGGAGGCGCGCAGTAGCTCCACGCGCTGGTGGGTGACGATCACAGCGGCCGTTGTACCGGCCTGGGACAGGGTGGCAGTCATGGGTTCTATTGTGCCACCCGCCTGTGGCACTCAGGTGCGTGACATGGAGGTGGCAAAGGTTTAGGCGTTGAAGCCCGGAATCTTGATGAAGCCGGAGTTCACAGCATTGACAACGCCAGCAATGAGGCCGAGCACAATCGCGGCGATAGAGGTGCCAACGAGGATTTCAGCGGTGGCTCCCACCGGGTATTCCTTGGCGGTGTCATTCTTCAGGGAAGACATGGCGACATCCTTGGCGGAGCCAGCAGTCTCCAGGCCTTCTTTGATTTCTTCAGGGGTGCTGCTGCCCTCGCTACTACCCTTGCTGCTGATAGCCTCAGCGCCCTTCTCAATGCCGTAATCCACGGAGGAAGCGAAGCCGTCACCACCGACGGCTTCCTTGAATCCTTGCTTCAGGATGTAGCCAAAGACCTCAGCCTCGGAAACCTCGGAGGAACCCTTCTCAGCAGCGGTGGCCGGGGCGATAGACAGGGACAGTGCGGTGGCGGCGGAAACGGCAGCGGCGGTGAAACGCTTCATGGAGGTTCTCCTTGGAAGAACGGTAGAGAAAGTGAAGAGGTAGTGAAAGTGTAGAAAGTGCCATGCAAAAGTAGGCGATAGCGAAAAGCTCCAGCCCTCAAAGGACTGGAGCTAGAAATTCAAAGCTAAAAGCTTGATGCGCTCAAGTTAGAACGGAAGGGAAACGCCCGGGATGAGGCCGTTCTGAACTGCGGTGTAAGCAGCACCGAGGACGGCAGCGGCGATGCCAACGCCCCAGAGGATGTCAGCGGTGGTGCCCAGAGCATAGCCGTTCTTGGCGTCGTTCTCCCAAGAGGACTTGTTGACGTCAATGTAAGCCTTTGCGGAGCCACGCTTGGCGTCCGAATCCCAGTTCTTAGTAGCTTCCGAGCTCGTCTTGGAGGAAGCAGCCGCGGGCGCCGATTCGCCCTTGACACCGGCGTAGAGACCAGCGCCGATGATGGTGCCAAGATCTTCCCAATCGCCTTCAGTCTGTGCAGAGGCAACACCAGTGGACAGGGACAGTGCGGTAGCAGCGGCTACAACGCCAGCGGCGAAACGCTTCATGATAGGGCTCCTTAGGGTTAAGAGAGAACAGTGCCTGTGATTCAGGCTCGCGACGATTTTAACTTGAAAGGATCTGAGAAAAGAAGCAAATAGAAAAAGTTTCTTTCGTGATTCACCCATACAGGGGGTATGCATATTTCCAGTGCATGAGACTAAAGGTGCGTTCTACGCAAAGTACAGTGTTCTCATGACCGTGAGAAGCGTTGAAGAAATGTGGGCTCCCTTTAGGGTTTCCATCCACGTGGGTGAGCTGAGTCTGCGGGTGCTGCGCGATAGTGACATCGCCGCCATTCATGGGGTTAGCGCCGCTGAGATTTTCGGCGAGCCGCTTCCGGAGTACACGTTCCCGTGGTTGAAGCAGAAGCCTGATCCGAGTTTCCGGTGGGCGCATCGCGCACAGATGTCCCCGGAAGAATGGTCGCTCGACTTCGGAGTGCATCTTGATGGTGAGGTTATCGGCTCGGTGGATCTGCGGGCGAAGAATTTCTCCGATAACCATGAGGTTGTAACCGGATCGTGGATCTACCACCGCCTTCAGGGCCGCGGGATAGGTACGCAGATCCGTCATGCCGCTGCGGTCTTCTGCTTTGATTACCTGGGTGCGCATCGGTTGCGCTCGGAGTGGGAGCCGGGAAATGAAGCTTCCCAGGCTGTGTCGCACAAGCTGGGCTACACCATCAACGGCAACAAAGCAGTGTTGCGCAAAGAGGATTATCAGCCGGGGCCGGAAGTGGCTGTGGCCGGCATGAGTGAGGAACTGCGCGCGATGTTGGGAGCCAACTTCGCTGTTTGAGGAATAAATCGTGAAAATGGGAGAGTTTCTACTCAATTTCACGGAAACTTGTAGAATGTTGGCATGCTTAACGCGCGGTCCGCCTCAAAAATCGACGCTCTTCTTGATCGGTATGCGGCGTTGCGGGAGGACGCCCCCGAGGCCGTCGCGGAGATAGCACGCGCAGAAGTGGCGGAGTCGGTGTATAACTCGAACGCCATTGAGAATTCCACGCTGACTTTGGAGGAGACCGAGAACATCTTGGCGGGGTTTACCGCCAGAGCGCACGATTTACGGGAAGTCTTTGAGGCTAAAAACCTGGCGGACGTGACTGAGGAACTAATTCGGGGCGTCGGTAAGCTC
Source organism: Corynebacterium sp. HMSC062A03 (assembly GCF_001811145.1). Classification (NCBI taxonomy): domain Bacteria; kingdom Bacillati; phylum Actinomycetota; class Actinomycetes; order Mycobacteriales; family Corynebacteriaceae; genus Corynebacterium; species Corynebacterium sp. HMSC062A03. Next base: position 29,623 of record NZ_KV803662.1, read on the forward strand.
GATGCAAACCTTATTCTGCGACTGCATGGTATGTTGCTTCGCGGCATCAATGACGACTGGGCGGGGCGCTTTCGTCGAAGGGGGGAGTGGGTACGAGTGGGGGCACATATGGGTGCTAATCCCGAGTATGTCGACCGACTGGTAGAGGACAGTATCACCGAGTACTACGAAGACGAGAGCTACTTTGTCGATCGCATTGCGCGGTTCCACGCGGAATTTGAAACCATCCATCCTTTTTCAGACGGCAATGGGCGCATCGGGCGCGTCATTATCAATCAACAACTCTTAGAGCTAGGGGCGCCGCCCATCATCATTCCGAACAAGGGAAAAGAGCGCCACTATTACCCTGTGTTCCGTGGCTACCCGGTGAGTGGGGACTTTTCTGCATTGAGCACACTTATCGCGCGGCAACTCGTCGAGTCCTTGCACAAGCGCATCACGCTGCTGACCGCGCCGAGGGTAATTCGCCTGTCGGAATGGGCAAAGGTTAACGGTGTCTCTGGGTCCGTCGCCGCCAATAAGGCGGCGCGGGGTACCATTCCGGCCTTCCGACAGCGTGGAACGTGGATGATTGACGCGCAATATGTCAACGAGGCAGGTAGCAGGGGCTAAACGTTTTCCTCGTTATCGAAGCGCTTGCGCAGATCCCGCACGTACTGGCCCACCTCAGGGCCTTCGTACTCGCCGACGACGTCGGAGACCTCGCCCACCGAGCGGATCTGGCCGTGGTCGATCCATAGGGCGGTATCGCACAGCTGGGCCAGGAAGTCATTGGAGTGGGAAGCAAAGACCAGGATGCCGGAGCGCTTCACCAGGTCCTGAAGGCGGACGCGGGCCTTGGCCATGAAAGCAGCGTCGACGGCGCCGATGCCTTCGTCGAGAAGCAGGATCTCTGGCTCAATGGAGGTCACCACGCCCAGCGCTAGGCGCACGCGCATACCAGTGGAGTAGGTGCGCAGCGGCATGGAGAGGTAATCACCCAGCTCAGAGAACTCCGCGATCTCATCCATCTTGGCCTTCATCTGCTTGATGGTCTGGCCCAAGAAGAGGCCGCGGATGATGATGTTGTCGTAGCCGGAGACCTCTGGGTCCATGCCCACGCCGAGGTCGAAGACGGGGGCGACGCGCCCACGGACGTCGGCAGCACCGCGCGTGGGTTCGTAGATGCCGGAGAGCAGGCGCAGCAGAGTGGTTTTGCCCGCGCCGTTGTGGCCGACGAGGCCCACCCGGTCACCTTCGCGCAGGTGGAGGTTGATGTCTTTGAGCGCTTCCACCATGACCACGTTCTGGTCATTCTTGCCAATGGAGCCACCGGCCGTGGAGAGCATCGCCTTCTTGAGAGAACGGGACTTGGCATCAAAGATGGGAAAGTCCACGCAAGCGTTATACGTATCAATGGAAACCATGGACGATCCTTTCTAGACCCAGTAGGAGACGCGGAAGCGCCACTGGCGCATGGCCAGGCCGGCGATGAGCAGGCCGGCGACGGTACAGCCGATGACGATGAGCCAGTGATAACCGGCGACGGGCTCACCAATCATGGGGGCGCGGATGATCTCCATGTAGTGATAGAGCGGGTTGATCTCAGCGATGCGCGCGCGGCTGGCCACGGCACCTCCCTGCTCCTTCAGGGTGTTGGTCATCCACACGATCGGCGTGACGTAGAAAAGCAGCTGGGTCAGAGCCTCCAGCAGCGGGGCAACGTCACGGAAGCGGGTGGCGATGATGCCGAAGAACATGGCTACCCACACGCCGTTAACCAGGAAGAGTCCTAGCGCCGGGATGAACAGGAAGAACTCCCAGCCCAAGTGGCGCGGGAAGATAAGAATGAGCAGCAGCCAGATGATGAGGTTGTGGCCCAAGAAGAGGGTTTGCCGCCAGACTAGGCGGTAGACGTGCACCGACAGTGGTGCGGGCAGCTGTTTGATCAGGCCCTCGTTGTCGATGAAGACTGTCGAGCCTTCCTTAATGGCGCCCGAAATGAAGTTCCACATAATCAAGCCCACGGTCACGTGGGGCAGGAATTCTGCAACCGGGATCTGGAAGAGCATGGAATACAGCAGGCCCAGGGCCGCGGCCATCACGCCGGTTGCGATGGTGATCCAGAAAGGACCCAGCACCGAACGGCGGTAGCGCTGCTTGATGTCTTGGATGCCCAGCTTGAACCACAGCTCGCGCTGGCGCGCGCCTTGCAACAGATCGGCGAAAGCCGCCGACATGGTCATGGAACGCGAGGCCGGCTCTTCGCCGGGTGCAGGCGCGGAGGTCATGCGGGCGACGTCGTCACGCAGGTTTTTCTTGTCTTGCACGTCCTTCACCCTAGCGCGCACCTCCGCCAAACACCTACACACACGCCCTTAACCTGGGAAAACGCGAGCGAGCTGGGAAAATCGAGGGTTAGGAAAGATTTACGTGGGGCGTATAGAGTAGGGAGCGTTCATCCGCATCGGGAGGAAGGGTTGAAGCATGACGGAACAGTATGACGTCGCCAGCGTGCGAGGTCTTTACACTGGTCTGTCCGATGGTTGGACCTACCTGAACGCGCACGCCGCGCCGCAGATTGCGGAGCGCGTGGCCTCTGGCGTTGCCCGTTCTTTCCGCATGTCCGCTACGGTGAAACCGCTGGAGGATGCCGTGGGCGCGCACTCGGCGCACCACGACCCCGGAGAGCTCCACGCGGCGGACATGTATGCTTCCGCGCGCCGGGCAGTGGCGGATCTCACGGGGGCGACGGCGGAACGGGTCATCCTGGGCCCGTCGCTGCCGGTGCTGTATCAGGCTTTGGGCGTTGCACTGCGCCCGCTGTTGCGCCGACAGTCTTCGGTGGTGCTCTCCCGTTTTGATTCTCCGGAGTTTACGAGTGCGTTCGCACACCTGGGTACTGATATTCGGTGGGCGCAGCCGGATTTAGGAACTGGCGAGCTTCCGGCATTCCAATACGCTGATCTGGTGGATGGCTCTACGCGTTTTGTCGCCTTTTCTGCCGCCCACGAGCTGCTGGGCACTGTAACACCGGCCGCGGAGATTATTGATTCGGTCCATGAGCGTTCGCGCGCATGGGCGCTTGTCGACGTCTCCTCGATCGCCCCCTACCGTCTCCTCGACTTTGATGCGATTGGGGCGGATATCCTCGGCGTGGATGTGGGTGCTCTCGGTGGTCCGCAGATGGCGGCGCTGGTCTTCCGCGATACTGCGATGTTCCGTCGCCTCGATGAGCTTGTCGTTGGCCCGGTTTCCGCGGGCTTGGCGGGTGGCGTTGGCCCCCTAGTGGATCATGTGGCGGAACTCGCCGGCGGGGAGCGCGGTTCGCGCCGCGTGCGCCTGACGCGTTCGATGCAAGCTCTCTCCGGCTATATGGAGGATCTCACCGGGGATCTCTACAGCCTGTTGGGCACGCTACCGGCCGTTCACATCCTGGGTGTGACGGGTGAGGCGGCTGCCGACGCCTCCGATGACCGCCTCCCGCGCCTCACCTTCGCCGTGCGCGATGTTCCGGCGGATGTGATCCACCGCCGGCTCTTCGACAATGGCCTAGTTACTACCATCGCTCCGCACACCCCGCTGCTCACGGAGATGGGAGTGGAGGAGGTCGGCGGTGCCGTCACGGTTTCGCTGAGTCCGTTTAGCACGTACCACGATGTGGAGCACCTCACCCGCGTGGTCGCGTCTTTGGCTTAGACCTCGAGGACGAGCTTGCCCGTGACCTCGCCGGAGTCGAGGGCTTTGTGGGCTTCGGCGGCGCGAGCAAGCGCATACGTCGCGTGCAGGTGGTGCTTGACGCTGCCGTTCTCTAGCCAGGGCCAGACATTTTTGACGGTGTCCGCAACGATGGCGGCCTTGCCCTCCAACGAGCGGGAGCGCAGCGTGGTGCCCTGCAGGGTCAGACGCTTGTTGAGGAGGATGGCCATGTTGAGCTCGGCCTTCGTGCCACCCTGCATTCCGATGGTGACCATGTGGCCGCCCTTAGCCAGCGCGATGAGGTTCTTCTTGAGGTACTTCGCGCCCATGATGTCGAGGATGACATCGCACTGGTTCTTCAGTTCCTCGGCGAAGTCCTGTTCGTTGTAGTTGATGAGGATGTCCGCGCCGAGTTCCTTGCAGGTCTCGAGTTTTTCGTCCGAGCCAGCCGTCACGGCGACGGTGGCGCCGAGCTGCTTGGCCACCTGGATGGCGAAGGTGCCGATGCCGCCCGCGCCACCGTGGATGAGGATGGTTTGGCCCTTGTTTAGTTTCGCCTCCATCGCGATATTGGACCACACGGTGCAGGCCACCTCGATGACGGAGGCGGCCTCGGCAAAGGAGTAGCCGCTGGGGATGGGCAGCAGCTGGCCCTGCGGCACGGCCACGTACTCGGCGTAGCCGCCGCCGGCCAGCAGGGCGCCGACCTTGGAGCCAACCGCGACGTCGGTGTCGCCTGCGTCGACGACTTCGCCTGCGACTTCGAGGCCGATAATCTCCGAAGCGCCCGGCGGCGGCGGGTAGTGCCCGCGGGCCTGGAGCAGGTCGGCGCGGTTTACGCCGGCGGCTTTGACTTTAACGAGGACTTCGCCGGCAGCTAGTTCTGGTGTGGCGACATCCCCCAACTCCAGCGAGTGCGGGTCTTCCAGGTTGGTCTGAATGATGGCTTTCATGCCACACCACCGTACTTAAATCCAATCATCCTCGACGAGGAAGCCGTTGACCGTGATAGCAGCAGCATTGGCCTGGCCCATGGCCATCGCCACCTGTGCGCCTGGATTGACCACGTTGCCCACCGCCCAGACGCGCGGGTGGCTGGTGGCACCGGTGAGATCAGCCTCGATCAGGCTGCCGCCCATCGCCGGTGGCGGGCTATGGCGCTCGAGGTTGAGGTCAGCGAGGAACTCATCGTGGGGGCGGGGAATGGGCATGTAAAACAGTGCATCGACGGCATGCTCGTCGCTTTCCAGCAGGACTTTTCCGTCTTGGAAGGCGGTGACGGGGCCGTCGATAAGCGCAATGCCCCGCCGAGTCAGGTCCGCGCGCTGCTCGTCGGTGAATTCCATTCCATTGGTGAAGAAGGTGATGTCCTTCGACCACTGGCGCAGAACCGCGGCATGGTGGAAGGAGAACTCGCCGATGCAGAGCACGCCGAGCTTCTTGTCCGCCACCTCGTATCCGTGGCAGTAGGGGCAGTGGAGGACCGTATTTCCCCAGTTTTCTTCCAAGCCCGGGATGTTGGGGTGCTCGTCGTCCACGCCGCTGGCGACGATGATAGAGCGGGCAGCGATGGTCTCACCGTTGCTCAACGTGGCGGTGAGCGTGCGGTCATTATCGGTGACGGAATCCACGGTGGCGTTTAGGATCTGCGCGCCGTAGCTGCGCAGCTGTTCCTTGCCGCGCTCCTGGAACTCAAGGGGTGGCGTGCCCTCGAGGGCAATGACTCCATGAATTTCATGGGCGAAACGGTTGCGGGGAGTGGCGGAATCAACAATGAGCACGCTGCGGCGGGCGCGGACCATGACTAGGGCTGCCTGCAGGCCGGCCGCGCCACCGCCGATGATGAGGGTATCTACTGTCTGCATGGCCGCGAGTAAACCAGAGGAGGGTTTATATGGCAATGGTTTTCATTAATTTGTGGCAGGCGTCACGCCCAACCCTGACTTGGCCAAGTTAGTGTCGAAGGGTTGGGGTGTGGTGGGAATTCGTCAACATGAGGCATCGGCCAGAATTGCGAATGCGGCCCGTCGAAGGATGGCGCCTTGTGTATCCTTTGGATGTCGTTGAGCTTTTAAGGAGCAAGAAAGTAGCATGACCTACCCCTCCACCGTCTCTAAGGTGGGCATCCGATCGCGTGCCCTGCGTTTCGCACCGCGCCGCTCGGACTGGTCCCGCGCGACGATCGGGCGCGACCTTTCGGCAGGCCTCATGGTGGCCCTCGTCGCACTGCCCCTCGCGCTCGGCTTCGGCGTTGCGTCCGGTGTTGGCGCCGCAGCCGGAATTACGACGGCCATCGTCGCGGGCATCTTGGCCGCGGTCTTCGGTGGTAGCAATGTTCAGGTAAGCGGCCCGACCGGCGCAATGACCGTCGTGTTAATCCCCATCGTGGCCGACCATGGTGCCGATGGGGTGCTCGTTGTCGGCGTGCTGGCGGGACTCATGCTGCTCTTACTGGCATTCACCGGCGCTGGCCGCGCGATGAAGTACATGCCTTTGCCTGTCGTCGAAGGTTTCACAGCCGGTATTGCGGTGATCATCGGCCTCCAACAGCTGCCTGCTGCACTCGGTGTTGACGTCGACGGCGAGAAGGTCCTCGGGTTGGCGTGGGGCGCAATCAAAGCTTGGTTAGATGCCCCGGGATGGCAGGCGCCAGTGATGACCCTCGCGGTGGCGGCCGGAATCGTGGTTGCGGCGCGCGTTCGTAGTGGCTTTCCCGCGGCGCTGGTGTTGGTAGCTGCCGCGACGGCCATCAACATGCTGGCAGACAGTAACCTGAAGACAATCGGCTACATCCCGTCGACGTTGCCTGCTCCGCGCTTGCCGCACATCCCGTGGGAGCACCTGGATTCCTTGCTGTTGGCAGCGGTCGCCGTCGCAGCGCTCGGTGCGTTGGAATCGTTGCTGTCAGCGACGGTTGCCGACGCAATGACTGTCGGCGACCGTCACGATCCCGACCGCGAGCTCTTTGGGCAGGGCGTGGCCAACGTCGTCGCGCCCCTGTTCGGCGGGATCCCCGCAACAGCCGCGATCGCCCGAACTGCCGTCAACGTGCGGGCCGGCGCAGGTACGCGCCTGGCGGCGGTGTTCCATTCGCTGCTTTTGCTCGTCGCAGTGCTCGTCGCGGCCCGGTGGGTGGGCGAGATTCCTCTCGCTGCGCTTGCCGGCGTGCTTATCGCCACTGCGATCCAGATGATCCATCCGCGGAACCTCCGCTCGGTGATGCGCGCCACCAAGGGCGACGGGGTCACCCTGCTTATTACGGCTGCCGCCACCGTCGTGTTCGACCTTGTCGTCGCCGTGCTCATTGGCCTTGTAATAGCGGGCTTCTTCGCGCTGCGCGATACCGCCCGCACGGCGGTGTTAGAGGCCGCCCCGCTGGAGACGGGAGACCACCGCGACAAGGAACGCGAACTCCTCGATGAGCACATCGCCGCCTTCCGCTTGGAAGGCCCACTCTTCTTTGGCGCAGCGCACGATTTCCTCCTCGATCTCGCTGATGCTTCGTCGGTCAAGGTTGTCGTGCTCCGCATGCGCTATGTCACGACGATTGACGCCACTGGCGCCCAGATGCTCGCTGACACGATCGGGCGCCTTGAACGTCACGGCACCCGGGTCCTACTCTCAGCCACGAAGCCCGAACATGTTCCGGTGTTGCGCGAACTCGGCGTATTTGACCAGCTTGCGCACGAGAATCACGTCTTCGACGACACTCTCGACGCCATCGCCCACGCCCGACTGCATGTCTCGCGCATTCAGCATGAGGAGTCGGATGGCGCACCCGCGGCGTCGCAAAGCAATCAGTAGGACGAGTAGCACTGGCGAACCTGCGGTTGTGAGGCGATTATCGGTGACGTGATGAGCCGAATTCTTCTCCCGCGGCGGAGTCTAGTACTCTGAACGTGTTGCGCGCGGTGCATGCTGACGCGTGACGAGGAGGCGTGGCAGAGCGGCCGAATGCACTGGTCTTGAAAACCAGCGTGGGGAAACTCACCGCGGGTTCAAATCCCGCCGCCTCCGCCAATTGTTTTGGGGGTCATTTGTAGCGGCTTTGCTTCTGTCCCATGCGGCTGTAACGAAGCTCAGAACGCATCCTGCCAGTAGGAATCCGCTAATTTGCAGGTGGGTGGCCGAGTTTCCGCCGCCGCCAGCCACGACGAGGAAAATCGAAAATGCAATCGCGACAAGGCAGTGGATGACCAACCGGCTATGCGCTCCAAGGTGGCATTGCGGCCAAGCTTTCTCGATAGCCCAGCTCACTGCTGCGAGAATGACATAAAAGACGATTCCCGCTAAGGCTCCTGGAACTAGGTAGAGCATGGATTCATCTCCTCTCGGGGGGAATAATGGTTGTGGTAAGGAAGGCGGTTTCGTGATGTCAGAGGATAACTATTCGGCGTGGGTAGAGACTGATTATCTTTTCGGCTCCCCAGTCAATGCTCGCCGGCTATTGGAGTCTTACGAGCAAGTGCTAGACGGAAAGGCTAAGGAGCACGACATCGATCTAGCTGTGTAAGAACTATCTTCCGATCGAAGTGGAGTATTCACCTTCTGGCAGGGTGGAACCGGTTTTGTTTATCTGAGAGGAATTTTACCTATTTCCGGTAAACATCTCGTCGGTGAGCAATGCGCAGGACGAGCACCACGAGTTTTCCGTCTAAGATTTCATAAACTACGCGATAGTGTCCGACTCGAATTCTGTACAGGTCGTCTGAGGCTCTTAGCTTCTTTACTCCATCAGGGCGAGGGGTAACGGCCAAGTCTTCGATTGCAGCAAGTAGTCGCCTCTGTGTCGGTCTGTCGAGCTTGCGTAATTCCTTGGCTGCGGATGCTTTATAGGTGATTCGATAAGTGGAGTTAGCCATAGAAGGCGATTAGGTGAGTCCGAGTTCTTTTTTGAGGTCTTCGTGTGAAATCTCTGCGGCTTCTCCTCGGGCAATCTCAGCGGCCTGAACATCCTCACGATCTTCCAGTGCTTCGACTGCGCGGGCGAAAAATGAAGGAGAGACGACAAAAGCGCGAATCCGGCTTCCACGACTAGTGATGGCGACGGGCGTGTGCTGTGCCTCTTCAAGAATTTGGCTTTGGGATTGGCGAAACTGGCTGGATGCCACTGACATCGTTTTCATACAACGAATGTACATCTTGTACATTTTGGTGGGCAAGGGTCGCGGGATTTCTGGTTGCTACTCGTCTTTGCCATCGATCCGCCCCGCCAAAATGCGAGGCAGCGCCTCCGCTGCGGTGGCGGTGACCACCACGCTGGCAAGCGGCGAGAGATCCGTGGGCTGCGGGGTGACTTCCACGATGGGGATGCCGCGTGCGTGGGCAATCTGCGGCAGGCCGGCAGCGGGGTAGACCACGCCGGAGGTGCCCACAATGAGCAGCGCGTCCGCGGTGGACATGCGGCGTTCGGCCTCGGCCCATTCGTCGTTGGGCAAAGCCTCACCGAACCACACCACGCCTGGGCGTACGAGCCCGCCGCACACGGGGCACTCGGGTGGAGTGATGCTCTCGACCGGTTCCTTCGGCAGCGCAATGTCCTCGTCGTACGGTGTATCGCAGTCGGTGCAGCGGAAGGCGAATAGGGAGCCGTGTAGGTGGACCACGTCCTGGCTTCCGGCGCGCTCGTGCAGGTTATCGATATTTTGCGTGGTCACCGTCATGCCGCGTGCGGCAGCAATCACGCGGTGCCCGGCGTTGGGCTCGGCCCGCTGCGCCAGCTGTGCGCGCCACAGGTACCAGGCGAACATGGGCTTAGGCTCGGTTCGCCATGCGCTTATCGACGCCATCGCAACCGGATCCACGTTCTCCCAGATGCCCGTCTGCGCATCGCGGTACGTGGCGATGCCGCTATCCGCGCTCATGCCCGCGCCGGTGAAAACCTCAACGTGGGTGGCATCAGAAAGGATCGACTGTGCGCGCTCAAACAGGTGCTCCATGCATCTAGAGTACGGCGATGATCACGCAGAATGCTATGGATGCGCTAAGCGCGATTCCCATGCGCCATAGGTAGCGCCGGCCCGGTTCGTGCGCGGTGTTGATCTGCAGCTTCGAAGAATTCGTGGAAAAGACTGCCATGCACATGGGGTCGGTGGGCTCGTTGTAGATGCCCATGCTGCCGGCAAAGCGGAGCGCTTCGTTGCGAACTTGTTCTTCATGGTCGGCGGGTATGGATTGCACGGCCTTCGGGGATGTCAGCGTTAATCGGACGCCCTGAATCATAACGAACACGGTGAAGGCTATCCACGCGGCCACGAGCAGAAAGCCGGAGAAGGGGATATCCGGAATGACGGTGCAGACCGCGGTGAGGCACACGCAGGCCGTCATGGTGAGGACTGTCTGGGCAATGAACGTGGAGGTCTTTCCAGTGAGCAGCTCCGCGCGCTGTGCCGTGGCCTCGGAGAACGGAAGAGCTGACTCTGCCGGAACATCCATTGTTTTTCGAGCCAGCGAGATCGGCGGCACGCACAGCGGCAGCGCAATGGCGAACACAACGCCGATCCACACGAGGACCGTTGCGTTGAGGAAAGATTTGGGTTCGAAGCGGTCCGGGTTGCCCGAGCCATCGAAGTGGACCGGGATGGGATCGGGCACCGAATCCCAGCGCAGCAGCATGTACACCAGCGTGAGAGCACACACCACAGCGGTGGCGACGTAATACTGGCGGCTTCTCATGGCAGTGAGCTTACAAAGGGGGTGGCTGGTTGGTCGATGAAGGGGGGATAAAGATGGTCCCTTCATAATGGTCCCATTACTTTGGTCCTTTCCCTGAGCAAAAGGACCATCTGGGCGCAGAAAACTGGCTGTAAAAGGTCCCTTTGCGGTGAGTAGGGACCAGAATATGGGGACCAAACTATTGGGACCATGTGGCCAGGGTGATGTCGAGAAGGCGGAGCCGCCGGCTGAGGAGCTAGAAAACCTATCAGCCCGGGGCCGAAAGCTAGTCTGCCACGCCCTCCTCGGCCTCTAGGTCATCGAGAGAGATGGTCTCCAGATCGCCTCGGCGTGCGGCAGCAGCCTCGGCCTCGAGCTCGGAAGTGTGTTCTTGCCAAGCATCGATGCCACCGCGCAGCGAGTAGACGTTGCTGAAGCCGCGGGCGCGCAGGGCTTCGACGGCCTGGGCGGAGCGCAGGCCGCTGGCGCAGTAGAGGACGGCGAGGTCGGCGGGGTCGATGGGCGGGTTGTGGCCGGCGAGGATGTCATCGAGCGGGAGGTGCTGCGAGCCGGGAATGAGGGAAGTGGCGCGTTCGGGGGCGGTACGGACGTCGATGAGCGTGGCGCCTTCTGGAATGTCGCGGATATCCGTGGGGTTGTCGGGGCGCGCCGGGATGGCTCCGTTGGCGCGCACGGGGATGTATTCCCAGGTCCCGGCGAGGGAGTCGTAATAGCCCAGCGTGCCGATGAGCGGGGTGCCGATGCCCGTGAGGAGCTTAAGCGCCTCCACCGCCAAGGCGGAGCCGGCCACGCCGACGACCGGTCCCATCACTCCGGCCTGCGAGCAGGAAGGTACCTGCGGATCGGTGGGGAAGAGGTCCTCGTAGACCGGGCCGTGGCCGGAGTGGAAGACGGTCAGCTGCGCGTCGTATCCCAGAAGTGAGGCCCACACGTGCGGAATGCCCAGCTCATGGGCAGCCCAGGAGGCCAGGTGGCGGGAGTAGAAGTTATCGGTGCCGTCGATGATGAGGTCAGCCCCGCGCAGCTGCGCCAGGGCGGTATCAGGCGTGAGGCGCGAGAACTGCTCGACGGTGCACTCGGGGTTGAGGGCGCTCAAGGCTTCAGCGGCGGATTCAGTCTTGGGCTGGCCCACGGTCGCCGTGCTGTGGATGACTTGGCGGTGCAGGTTGGAGAGGGAGACGGTGTCGTCGTCGAAAAGCAGGATGCGCCCCACGCCTGCGCCTGCCAGGTAGAGAAGGGCAGGCGAGCCCAGGCCGCCGGCACCGATGACGGCGACTGTGGAAGCGCGAAGTCGTTGCTGTGTGGAGGTTCCCCAGAGGGCTTCCTGACGTGCGTAGCGTGAACTCATTCTGAAGTGCTCCGAGTTTTCCTAGACTTTTGCCTTGATTTCTATTGTTTCCTGCAGTGGATTCTGATTAAAGAATTCGGTTTCAATCCCGGTTGGTGTCGATATTCTAAGCTCTGGCGGAATCGTGCTTCGTCCTACCTCGACGCTCACTCGAACGTCATGCACGCCCTTGATGGCCACCAGTGTGTTGACCTTGATGACGAGTTCATCTTTGTCAGAAGGGCCTGACCCCCGGAAAGTAGACACGTCGGGGG
>NZ_KV803662.1:41677-41899 GCF_001811145.1 Corynebacterium sp. HMSC062A03
TGTAGCGCATGCACCATCGAAAGACTTCTTGGCGACAGCTGATTGGGCTGTCAAAGACTTTCCGATCACGCAGAACCTCACGCTTGAGACTGGCGTTAAATGATTCTGCCAGGGCATTATCAGCACTCGTTCCCACCGCGCCCATGGATTGGCGCACGCCAAGCTGGGCGCAGTGGTCCCTAAAAGCCTGTGAGGTGTACACACTGCCATGATCAGAATGGA
>NZ_KV803663.1:0-298 GCF_001811145.1 Corynebacterium sp. HMSC062A03
GAGCCTGGTTATGAGGATGGTTCTGGTAAGCCTGGTGAGGATGTAACTGTTCCGGCTCCGGAGTTTAAGGACAAGGACGGTAACCCGACTACTGCTCCTGATGACACGACTTTCAAGCCTGGTGAGAATGCTCCGGATGGTGTGAAGGTTGATCCGAACACTGGTGAGATCACTGTTACCGTTCCTGAGGACGCTAAGCCTGGTGACAAGATCACTGTTCCGGTTGAGGTGACTTACCCGGATGGTTCTAAGGACAACGTTGACGTTACCGTCACCGTTGAGCAGCCGGATGCTCCTG
>NZ_KV803664.1:0-40477 GCF_001811145.1 Corynebacterium sp. HMSC062A03
CAGGCTTACCAGAACCATCCTCATAACCAGGCTCAAAGGTCTCATTGTCCTTTGCAGCAGGTGCATCCAGGTCAAACTTCGCAGGAACCTCACGAGATACCGGGTCGGCCCCCTCAGCCGGGGTCCAAGTAACCTTTACCAAAGCCTCATTTTGTCCCTCAACCTGCTTATCTGCAGGCCAGGTGATAACACCGGTCTTATCGTCGATTTCCAGGCCCAGCTTCTCGGCAGCGGCAGGATCTACGAACTCGAAAGTTGTACCTTCCGGTACCTTCTCTTCGGTATCAGTATTCGGGTTGTCGAAGGAAGGCTTTACTTCAAGATCCTTTTCCTTGGCAGTCCCCTTGGTCTCGTCGTAGTTCACGACGGTCGGGTCTGCCAAGAAGGAGTCGGCCAAAAGGAGGGTGCCCGTTGGCTTACCCGAAGCATCGGCGGCGAATACCTGAGAAGAGTATACAGTCGGCTTGGAGAGATCGTTCGGAACGGTGAAGTCGCAGGACTCCAGCTCGCCGAGCTCGTTAGCGGTAACGGTGCAGAATTCACCAGTGGATTCACCGTCGGCAAACCACTCAATAGCGTACTCCTGGTTGGGAACCAAACCAGTGGTCTTCGACTTAGCGGTATCACCAGGAGCTGCAATAGCAGACGCGTTATCGTAGTTGATTACGTCGTGAATCGGGCGCGGAGTCAGCAGAGCGAAGTTCTGGACAGAAATATTCGCTGACGTGTTCGCTTGGCCGAGGAACCATTCATTCGAGGGCTGGAACATGTTGTCCTGGTAGTTACCCATCCACAGGTCGCGGTTCTCACCAACTACCGGATACAGGTACATATAGTCCTCGTTGATGTGGCGGTGACGCTGGCCAGCTGTACCGTTCCACTGCATCAGATTGCCATGCTCTTCTTCCTCAGCAGAAACGAGCTTGCCCCACTCCTCATCAGTGGTCTGCTTTCCCTTTTTGTCGTGAGTTGCGCCATACAAGCCAGCAAACGGCAGGTAGAAGGTACCATCATCCTTTACATAGGCTACGCGCGACTCAGCAATGTGGGATCCTACGCCGTGCTCAGCCTGGTACTTGTCGACGATTTCCTTTTGTGCGACACGGAACTGCTCACGAGTGTAGTTCTTGTTGGAGTCCTTCCAAGCATCGAACTGACGGGCCACTTCGTCGTTAACATAAGACCCAACAACCTTAACGTCGGTAGCAGCTCGGTCTGAAGAATCCTTAAAGTATCTCTGCGCTAGGGTGCCACCGTTTTCGTTATTCTCCCACCAAACACTGCCACGCGCCGTGCCGAAGATACCACCCTCTGGCCACTTCTTATCGACAGTGGGCGCTTCGGTCCACTCAGTTTCAGGCTTGGCGAGCCAACCATCCACGTTCGGACGCTCCTGGAATACTACCTTGGCGCCCACGATGCGGTTAATGCCAGCCGTAAAGTCCCAGCTTTCCCATTTACGGGTCAAACGGTTGTGGAAGCGGCCGCTGTACATGTCGCCACCGCCTGCTAGCGTGTACTTTGCCGGATCCGGGTTCTCAGCCCAGGTTCGAACCTGGAACTTCGAATCTCCGGACAGTTTAAACTCGATAGGGTTGCCTAGGCCATCCTTCGGCGCATTAGAGAGGTCGAAGACGAACTTACCCTCAGAGTCGGAGGTGGTGTAGTAGATTGGCGAAACTTGACCCTTGCCGTTGACGTACTGCAAGAAGACCTTGACACCGGACATAGCTTCGTCAGCTTCATTCTGGGCCTCCGGTCCGGAGTCGCGATCCAAATAGACCGCACCTTGGTATCCCTGCTTCTGACCCCAAGTACCATCTGCTCGGATAGCGGTCGCTTCCGAAGTGCCTCGGGTATCCACGCTGGGCTTCTGGTCAGGCGTGGTGTCCTGAGCAATAGCGGCCGGCGCAGCATTCGGACTTACGACTGGGTGAACGAAGGGCGCAACCATCGCGACAGAGAGCGCGGCGGCTGCGATCGTCGTACCGCGACGACGAGCGGAACCATTAAAACTCTTCAAATTCATGAAGAATCCTTTCATGAGAACAATTAGGGAATGGGTCAACTGCTGCCCTAGGTCAGATTTCGAAGCCTCTTAAGCATTCCTGAAGGCAGACTGGACTCAAGCTGAGACGTTACCCCCCCCCCGCCACTCTCCGCAAGAGCTAAATTCGCTTGCGGTTAACGTTGTCCATGCATGTCGCAAGCATTCCGACGCCTAAAACCTGTAAAGCTGCAGGCCGCTGCCGGTTCCAACGTTCATGGCGTTCACCAGTTTCCTTAGGCTAGGAATACCGGTCTTAAATAGGCTGCCCGCCAAGCTCCTTCTAGAGGGGGCCTGACGGGGGTATCAACCTGAGGTTCAAACCTAAGACTTTTTATAGATCGCCGACCGCACCGCCATGGCCAGTACATAGAAATTCGGTGCCACGGTCACGACGGTGGCGAGGAATTGAACGATTTCGGCGCGGAACTGAATCGCGGCATCACCGGGAGCGAGGTCGAGGGTGACGAAGGCATCGATTCCGGTAACGAGCACAGCAGCGGCACCGGATTGTGCGCCGGTGAGAATGGTGAAGCGGGTGTATTTGAAGGCGAAAAAGGCTGCCTCCATTGCCAGGGCGGTGAGGAGGATTGTTGGCCACCCCAACTGCTCAAAGCTCCCAACCAACGCACGGGACAAAATAACGGTCATGACATAGCCCACGAAGGCCGCACCCGGCTTGCGGGTGGTCAAGGCCGCGCACAGAGCACCCATAAACTGCAGGACCCATAACGCAGAGAGCAAAGTCATCAGGCTTTCCCAGCTGAGACAAACGCCAAGAAAAGACCCGCGCCTCCTCCCCCACCAGCGTGTGGCGGAGTGAAGCGCGGGTCTTCGGTTTCCCTCGGTAATAAAGGACTAAGGACTAGGTCCTAGAAGGTGTAGTCCTCCTCCAGCGGGACGGAAGCACCGGTGAACTCACCGAAGCCATCGTCGCCGTAGATGGAATCACCGTAGGTCGGGATGGAGTACGCAGCGTTGCGTGCGGCCTCAGTCGGCTTAACGCTGATGTTGCGGTAACGGGAAATACCGGTACCGGCTGGGATCAGCTTACCGATGATGACGTTCTCCTTCAGACCAATGAGCTGATCCGAGCGCTTGTTGATAGCGGCGTCGGTAAGCACGCGCGTGGTCTCCTGGAAGGAGGCCGCCGACAGCCAGGACTCCGTAGCCAGCGAGGCCTTGGTAATACCCATGATCTCACTGCGCAGCTGTGCCGGCTGGCCGCCCTCAGCGACCTGAGCCGCGTTAACCTGCTTGGCCTCAGAGAGGTCAATGAGGTTGCCCGGCAGCAGGTCGGTGGTACCAGCGTCGATGACGGTACCGCGACGCAGCATCTGGCGGATGATGATCTCGATGTGCTTGTCGTGGATGGCCACACCCTGTGCACGGTAGACGGCCTGGACTTCGTCGATGAGGTGCTTCTCCACACCACGGCGGCCGAGGACCTCCAGCACGTCGTGCGGGTCAGCCGCACCACGCATGAGGCGGTCACCGGTGCTGACGTGGTCACCGTCGCGCAGGGAGCGCTCAATCATCGCATCCGGGTTGGACTCCATCGGGCGGCGGACCTGAGCCAGGCCCTGGCGCTTCGACAGCTTCTCGTAAACGACGTTGTCGGAGCCATCATCCGGGGTGATGGTCAGGGTCCAGAAGTTACCCTCATCCGACAGGGAGACGGTGCCGTCGACGGAAGCGATAGGAGCACGGTTCTTCGGGTTACGGGCCTCGAAGAGCTCCTGAACACGCGGCAGACCACCAGTAATATCGCCACCGACACCACCCTGGTGGAAGGTACGCATGGTCAGCTGGGTACCCGGCTCACCAATGGACTGTGCGGCCACGATGCCGACTGCCTCACCGATGTCGACCAGCTGGCCGGAGGCCATGGACTTGCCGTAGCACTTGGCACAGACACCGGCCGGGGTCTGGCAGGTCAGCACGGAGCGGACCTTGATTTCCAGAACACCAGCGTTGACGATCGTGCGGCTGAGCTCCTCAGTCAGGTCGGTGCCTGCCTCAGCGATGACCTCGCCGTTTTCATCCTTGATGTCGTTAGCCACGACGCGGCCGGAGGCGGAGGTCTCCCACAGCTCGTGCAGGTCGTAGGAGCCAGGGGCAACCTCGACGCCGAGCGGGACGCGCACGCCCTGGCGGGTGCCACAGTCCTCCTCGCGGACGATGACGTCTTGCGCCACGTCCACCAGACGACGGGTGAGGTAGCCGGAGTCAGCGGTACGCAGAGCGGTATCCGCCAGACCCTTACGGGAACCGTGCGAGTTGTTGAAGTACTCCAGAACCGACAGGCCCTCGCGGAAGGAGGTCTTAATCGGACGGGTGATGTAGTCACCCTTGGAGTTCACAACCATGCCCTTCATACCGGCCAAGGTCCAGATCTGACGCATGTTACCGGCAGCACCGGACTTCACGATCATCGGAATCGGGTTGTCGTCAGGGTACAGCTCCTCGACGGCGTTACCCACGGTGTCCGTGGCATCCTTCCACAGCTCCACCAGGCGGTCGTAGCGCTCGCGCTCGGTCAGAGCACCCTGCTCCCAGTACTTGCGCTCAATGCGCTCTGCTTCCTTCTCATAAGACTCGAGAACCTCGGTCTTGTTCGGCAGAACCAGAACGTCGTGCATGGTGATGGTCACGCCGGAACGGGTGGACCAGTAGAAGCCCGCGTCCTTCATCTTGTCCAGAACCTGGGCAACGGTGATCATCGGGTACTTCGCGGCGAGGTCATTAATGACGTCACCCAGCAGCATCTTGTTGCCGGCGCCGCCCTTACGGACCATGACGCCCTCGAGGTACGGGTAGTTCCACGGCAGCAGGTCATTGAACATGATGCGGCCCAGGGTGGTCTCAGCGAGCCAAGCCTGGCCCTTCTGCCAACCATCCGGGAACTGCTCTGCCTCAATGTCTGATGGCGGACGCAGGTGAGAGATGCGCACCTTGATCGGGGCCTGCAGGCCCAGGACACCGCGGTCACGAGCCATGATGGCCTCCGCGTAGGAGGAGTACACGCCCTGCTCCGGACGGTCTTCGGTGGCGGGCTGGTAACGGCCCTCACCGCCGATCTCGTCCTCGGCCTTGTCCATGGTGAGGTAGTACAGGCCGGTAACCATATCCAGGCGCGGCATAGCCAGCGGCTTACCGGAGGCCGGGGACAGAATGTTGTTGGAAGCCAACATCAGCACACGTGCCTCAGCCTGTGCCTCGGCGGACAGGGGCAGGTGGACTGCCATCTGGTCACCGTCGAAGTCAGCGTTGAAAGCCTCACAAGCCAACGGGTGCAGCTGAATGGCCTTACCCTCGACGAGCTTCGGCTCGAAGGCCTGGATACCCAGGCGGTGCAGGGTAGGTGCGCGGTTCAGCATCACCGGGTGCTCGGAAATGGCCTCTTCGAGGACGTCCCACACCTCGGAGCGCTGGCGCTCCACCATGCGCTTAGCGGACTTGATGTTCTGTGCGTAGTCGTTTTCCACCAGGCGCTTCATGACGAAGGGCTTGAAAAGCTCCAGTGCCATGAGCTTCGGCAGACCACACTCGTGCAGCTTGAGCTGCGGACCAACGATAATCACGGAACGGCCGGAGTAGTCCACGCGCTTACCCAGCAGGTTCTGGCGGAAGCGGCCCTGCTTGCCCTTGAGCAGGTCAGACAGGGACTTCAGCGGGCGGTTACCCGGGCCAGTGACCGGACGACCGCGACGGCCGTTGTCGAAGAGCGCGTCAACGGACTCCTGCAGCATGCGCTTCTCGTTGTTCACGATGATCTCGGGAGCACCGAGGTCGATCATGCGCTTGAGGCGGTTGTTGCGGTTGATCACGCGACGGTAGAGATCGTTGAGGTCGGAGGTAGCGAAGCGGCCACCGTCCAGCTGCACCATCGGGCGCAGCTCCGGCGGGATCACCGGGATGGCATCGAGCACCATGCCGGCCGGGTCATTGCCCGAGCGCAGGAAGGCTGCAACAACCTTCAGGCGCTTAAGGGCACGCATCTTCTTCTGGCCCTTGCCGTTGTTAATGATCTCCTTGAGCTCCTCGGCCTCAGCCTCGAGGTCGAAGTTGCGGATCAGGGTCTGGATAGCCTCAGCACCCATGCCGCCGGTGAAGTAATCCTCGTAGCGGTCAACCAGCTCTTCGTAGATGGTCTCATCGATGATCATCTGCTTCGGAGCCAGCTTGATGAAGGTATTCCAGATTTCATCGAGGCGAGCAACCTCGCGCTCACCGCGCTCGCGGATGTGCTGCATCTCCTTGTCGGCAGCGTTCTGGACCTTGCGGCGGGCGTCGGCCTTAGCGCCGACGGCCTCCAGCTCGGCCAGATCCTGCTCGAGCTTGGCAGCGCGCTCAGCGATCTCTGCCTCGACGTCATCCTCCACGTCCTTCTTCTCCAGCAGCATTTCTGCTTCCAGAGTGGACTGGTCATTGTGGCGAGCTTCCTCGTCCACGGAGGTGATGATGTTGGCGGCGAAGTAGATGATGCGCTCAAGGTCCTTCGGAGCCAGGTCCAGCAGGTAGCCCAGGCGGGAAGGAACGCCCTTGAAGTACCAGATGTGGGTAACCGGCGCGGCCAGCTCGATGTGACCCATGCGCTCACGGCGCACCTTGGACTTGGTCACCTCGACGCCACAGCGCTCACAGATGATGCCCTTGTAGCGCACGCGCTTGTACTTACCGCAGGCACACTCCCAGTCACGGGTCGGGCCGAAGATGCGCTCACAGAAGAGGCCGTCCTTCTCCGGCTTGAGGGTGCGGTAATTAATGGTTTCGGGTTTCTTGACCTCGCCCTTGGACCAGCGACGGATGTCCTCTGCGGTGGCCAGCCCGATGCGGAGCTCGTCGAAGAGATTTACGTCAAACACGTAATGTCTCCCTTTCATCCCCCGTCAGGGGGGAAGTTGATGGCTTTGAATGTAGGTGGTGTTTCGTTATGCCCGCCGCTGTTGATAGGCGGCGGACCAAGAAGCTAGGCGATGTCTGCGTCGGAGCGCTCGTCGCGGGACAGGTTAATGCCCAGGGACGGAGCGCCGTCCATGTCGTCATCGTCGGAGCCGGACAGTTCCATCGGGGTGCCGTCGGTGGAGAGAACCTCCACGTTCAGGCAGAGGGACTGCAGCTCCTTGAGGAGGACCTTGAAGGACTCCGGAATACCCGGATCCGGGATGTTGTCACCCTTGACAATGGCCTCGTAGACCTTGACGCGGCCGACCACGTCATCGGACTTGATGGTCAACAGCTCCTGCAGGGTGTAGGCAGCGCCGTATGCCTGCATTGCCCACACCTCCATCTCACCGAAGCGCTGGCCACCGAACTGTGCCTTACCACCCAGCGGCTGCTGGGTAATCATGGAGTACGGACCGGTGGAGCGGGCGTGAATCTTCTCGTCGACGAGGTGGTGCAGCTTGAGCATGTACATGTAACCGACGGAAACCGGGTACAGGTAAGGCTCGCCGGAGCGGCCGTCGAAGAGGCGGGCCTTGCCGTGCTCATCCACCATGACGTCACCATCGCGGTTCGGCTTGGAGGAAGCCAGCAGGCGAGAGATCTCCTCGTTGGTGGCACCGTCGAAGACCGGGGTTGCGGTGAGCGACTCCGGCGGGACGTCGTACAGCTCTTCCGGAAGGGTCTTGAGCAGCTCGGCGTTGGCCGGGTCCTCGGTGTCGATCTTCCAACCGGCGTGTGCCAGCCAGCCGAGGTGAACCTCGAGAACCTGACCGATGTTCATACGACGAGGCACACCGTGGGTGTTGAGGATGATGTCCACCGGGGTGCCATCCTCCATGAACGGCATATCCTCCGGCGGGAGGATCTTGCCCACAACGCCCTTGTTACCGTGGCGGCCGGCGAGCTTATCGCCGTCCTGGATCTTGCGCTTCTGAGCCACGTAGACGCGGATCATCTCGTTGACGCCCGGGGCCAGATCGTCATCATCCTCGCGGGAGAAGCGGGAAACGCCGATGACCTTACCGGTCTCACCGTGCGGCACCTTCATGGAGGTATCGCGAACCTCGCGGGCCTTCTCACCAAAGATGGCGCGCAGCAGGCGCTCCTCCGGGGTCAGCTCGGTCTCACCCTTCGGGGTGACCTTACCAACGAGGATATCGCCCGCGCGGACGTCAGCACCGATGCGGACGATGCCGCGCTCGTCGAGGTCACGCAGAACGTCATCGGAGACGTTCGGAATCTCGCGGGTGATCTCCTCCGGGCCCAGCTTGGTATCGCGAGCATCGATCTCGTGCTCCTCGATGTGGATCGAGGTGAGGATGTCTTCCTCCACGATGCGCTGGTTGAGGATGATGGCGTCCTCGTAGTTGTGGCCTTCCCACGGCATGAAGGCAACCAGCAGGTTGCGGCCGAGGGACATTTCACCGTTGTGGGTACCGGGGCCGTCGGCAAGCACCTGGCCTGCCTCCACACGGTCACCCAGGGAGACCAGCGGAGTCTGGTTGTAGTTGGTGTTCTGGTTGGTGCGCTCGAACTTGCGCAGCATGTAGGTATCACGCTGGCCCTCATCATCCATGATGGTGATGAGGTCAGCGGTGACGTTCTCCACCACGCCCGCCTTCGGGGTGATGATGAGGTCACCGGCATCGTAGGCAGCGCGCTGCTCCATACCGGTGCCCACGTACGGGGCCTCGGAACGCACCAGCGGCACGGCCTGGCGCTGCATGTTCGCGCCCATGAGCGCACGGTTAGCATCGTCGTGCTCGAGGAACGGAATCATGGCGGTTGCCACGGAGACCATCTGGCGCGGGGACACGTCAACGTAGTCCACGCCGGAGGCGTCGGTCACACCGATATCGCCATCCTTGAGGCGGACCTCGATGCGGTCGCCGGTCAGGGTGCCGTCGGCATCCTTCTCAACCTCAGCCTGCGCGATAGCGAAGCGATCCTCTTCATCGGCGGTGAGGTACTCCACCTGGTCGGTGACCTTGCCGTCCACCACCTTGCGGTACGGGGTCTCGATGAAGCCGAAAGCGTTGACGCGGGCGTAGGAAGCCAGCGAACCGATCAGGCCAATGTTCGGGCCTTCCGGGGTCTCAATCGGGCACATGCGGCCGTAGTGCGAAGCGTGAACGTCTCGCACCTCAATGCCGGCGCGCTCACGGGACAGACCGCCCGGGCCCAGCGCGGACAGGCGGCGCTTGTGGGTCAGGCCGGACAGGGAGTTGTTCTGGTCCATGAACTGCGAGAGCTGGGAGGTACCGAAGAACTCGCGGATGGCAGCAGAAACCGGACGGACGTTGATCAGGGAAGTCGGGGTAATCGACTCGGCGTCCTGGGTGGTCATGCGCTCGCGGACGACGCGCTCCATGCGGGACAGGCCCACGCGGACCTGGTTCTGGATGAGCTCGCCGACGGTGCGCAGACGACGGTTACCAAAGTGGTCGATGTCGTCGGTGTGGATGGAGATCATCTCACCGTTCGGGGCCTTCATCTCACGCTCGCCGGCGTGCAGGCGCACGAGGTACTCGAGGGTGACGGCGATGTCTTCCTCGGTCAGGGTCATCAGACCATCGTGGTCTCCGCCCAGGCCGAGCTTGCGGTTGACCTTGTAGCGGCCCACCTTGGCCAGGTCATAGCGCTTGGCGCGGAAGAAGGAGTTATCCAGCAGTGCCTGTGCGAGGTCACGCGTGGGCTGCTCGCCTGGGCGCTGCTTGCGGTAGATCTCCAGCAGAGCCTCATCGGTGTTGGCCACGCCATCGGACTCAAGGGTGGACATCATGAGCTCGGAGAAGCCGAAGCGCTCCTTGATCTGCTCTTCGCTCCACCCCAGGGCCTTGAGCAACACGGTGACCGGCTGGCGGCGCTTGCGGTCGATACGAACGCCGACGGTGTCGCGCTTGTCGACGTCAAACTCCAACCATGCACCGCGGGAAGGAATCACCTTCACGGAGTGCAGCGGGCGCTCGGTGGACTTGTCGATGGTCTGGTCGAAGTAGACACCCGGGGAACGCACGAGCTGCGAAACGATAACGCGCTCGGTGCCGTTGACGATGAAGGTGCCCTTATCGGTCATCATCGGGAAATCGCCGATGAAGACGGTCTGGGACTTAATCTCCTGGGTGTCGTTATTGATGAATTCTGCGGTGACATACAGTGGCGCCGAGTAGTTGATGTCCTTCTCTTTGCACTCGTCCACGGTGTTCTTCACCGGCTCGAAGCGAGGCTCCGACAGGGACAGGGACATGTTGCCCGAGTAATCCTGGATCGGAGAAAGCTCCTCGAGGATATCCTCAAGGCCGCTCGTCACGCGTGCGTCTTCGCCGCGCTCTGCCTGCTCGCGCTCGCGCCACTCGGGGGTGCCGATGAGCCACGCGTAAGAATCGAGTTGTAGATCGAGGAGGCCCGGGACAGCGATAGGCTCGCTGATTTTAGCGAAGGAGTATCGCTTCGGGGCTCCAGGGATGTTGGCCACTGACTTGGTCTGGCGGGAGACTGCCAAGATGGGTCCTTCCAGTACCTCTGGCGGATTGCGGCCCCACCCTGGCCGGTGAGGTGCAAAACCGCTGGTAGATTTAGCATTCGGTCTGCTGTGGAATGACTGGGTTTAGAATGCACAAAATCACCTTGTCAAGTCGGTTTTACCATCACCGCTCGAAAGGCTAAATGTGCACTAAAGATCCAGATTCCAGCGCAACGAAATAGCCTATAGCATAATGGCAGCCTTGTAAAGGCGAAACGTGCCGTCGGCGTGTCGCTGCGGAGATTCGCACGCGCGGCTAGCGAGAGTGACGGCTGGCGGGACGGCGGAAAGCGCCCAGCGCTCCGAGCAGCACCAGAAGGGCGCCGATGCCGACGCCACCCCAGCGCACCCACTGCCCCACAGCACTCCGCGGGAAGCGCTCTGCTTGCTGGAGCAGCTCCGCGCGGGATTCCTCATCAGTGGCACCGTTGAAGGCGAACTGCACCTCGCGCTCGTTGCCCTCGCGGTCGGCCCAGTAGTCCTTGATATCGACGTCCATGCCCACGACGAGTCCGGTGGCTTGGTCTACAAAGAGGTCCCGGGTTGCGGCGTGGAAGAGGTAGCCCTGCTCGGTGGAGCCATCTTCATTGCTCAGCGTGGTAGTCGTGTTCCCGGCATAAAGGGTAGCCACGTTGGTGGGTTCAATCTCCTGGTGGTAGCGGTAGACCGTGCGACCATCGATGTCGAGGGATTCCTCGAAGACGGCGTCGGCAGCCTTGCGCAGGACCGGGTCAAAGACCGGGTAGGTGGTCTGCTCGGCATCAGCAGGCAGCTTCAGCCAGTAGCCCTCGATTGGGACCTCCGCCGTGGGCGAGCCCATGGTGTGGGAGAGCGCCGCCGGGCCCGTGGCCTCACCGCTGAGGCGGTCGACGGGATAATTCCACACGCGCGCAAAGCTTAAGTCCTCCACATTGCCGGTGCCGCCACGGATGGCTGACTCCCCCACCCGCAGCGTCGCCGTGTCCTTGTCCGCCGGGTCCTGGATGTCCAGGTTGAGCTGATAGGTCATCGGCTCCTCGTATTGCGTAACACCCTCTGCGGACAGTGCCTGCCCAGTGGCATTCTCATCCTGCATCGTCCACGTAGTGTCCTTGATATCCAGCGGCAGGCGCGGGCTAAAGCTCAAGAAGCTCGAAGCCGCTAGGCCAGCTGCGATCAGCGCAACGCCAAGGCCGAGCAGGAGGACGGAGAAGATGCGGGACTTGGGCAGCATGGTGGCTTATCCTACCGACTCGTTTGTTCAAAACACATTTCCCTGGAGGGTGCGTTTCAGATTTATGGGGCGCTGCGGGGCGACCCTTACCTCGCATTGAGCGCAAGTTATCTGTTTCTATGAGTGAGAGTCGGCTTCTTCTTTGTGATTCCACGGGACGATGGCGCTGACATCCGTAGTCTGGCGAGCTTTCCACAGATCGTATTCCTCTTGAAGCCCGAGCCAGAACTCCGCGGAATTCCCAAAGTAGGCCGACAAACGCAAAGCCATATCGGCACTGATACCGAGCGCACCGCGAGTGATTTTGGAAACTTGGGAACGAGTAGTGCCAATGTCGTTGGCCAGGCGATACTGGGTGATACCGCAGGGTTTGAGGAATTCTAGGAGAAGGACTTCTCCAGGATGCGGAACGGGAACAACATCAACATGAGTATGCGCGTCAGTGGTAGTCGATAAAGTCAACGTCAACAGCTCCTTCGGGTGTCCACTTGAATATGATGCGCCACTGCGAGTTGACGCGAATTGAGTAGTAACCACCAAGGTCACCCTTGAGCCGCTCCAACCGGTTTGCTGGTGGAATCCGAAGGTCCGTGACATTTACAGACCGCCCAATCATAAGTAACTTGCGGCGCACTACCGAGCGCAATTCCGATGGAATATATCGCGGCGGCACACCATCCTGATGGAACCGCTCGAGACTTCTACGCCGAAATTGCACACTCCAATAGTGTCTCTTTTTGACCCTAGTGTCAAGACTTGACACGAAATGTTTAGAATCCGCCGGGCCATCGGGGTTCCGGCAAAACGGGAACAACCCCGCACCGCAGGAAAGCGGAACGGGGTTGTTGGCGCGCAGCGAGTGTGCTGCGCAGGAAAGCTGAGTAATTCAGGTGAATTACTTGAGCTCGACGGAAGCGCCAGCCTCTTCGAGCTTAGCCTTAGCAGCGTCAGCGTCGTCCTTGGAAGCACCCTCGAGGATAGCCTTCGGAGCACCCTCAACGAGCTCCTTAGCTTCCTTCAGGCCCAGGCCGGAGACGATCTCACGGACAGCCTTAATAACGCCGATCTTCTTAGCGCCAGCGTCGGTCAGAACGACGTCGAACTCGGTCTTCTCTTCCTCAGCGGCACCGCCGGCAGCCGGGGCACCAGCAGCAACAGCAGCAACCGGAGCGGCGGCCTCAACGTCGAAGACCTCCTCGAACTCCTTGACGAACTCGGAGAGCTCGATGAGGGTCATTTCCTTGAAAGCTTCAATGAGCTCGTCCTTGGTGAGCTTAGCCATGATTGGCATCCTTTCTCATTGTTCCTGGCCGCGCTAGGCAGCCAGATAAGTGTGTGTGTTTAAGTTGTGCGCCTGTAAGTGGCGTCTTAAGCTTCCGCAGCCTTCTTGTCCTGCAGGGCCGCAGCGGTGCGGACCATCTTGGTTGCAGGAGCGTTGAATACGGCGGCAGCCTTTGCCATAGAACCCTTCATGGCGCCAGCCAGCTTTGCGAGGGTGGTCTCGCGGTTGTCCAGCTTGGCGATGGCCTCAACCTGGTCGGCAGACAGAGCGTTGCCGTCCATGTAGCCACCCTTGATAACGAGTGCCTTGTTGTCATCAGCGAACTTGGTGATGACCTTCGCAGCATCCACTGCCTCGCCCTTGATGAACGCAATAGCGGTCGGGCCAGTCAGGTGCTCGTCAAGACCCTCGATGCCAGCTTCGTTGGCAGCGATCTTGAAAAGGGTGTTCTTGGCGACGGAGTACTCAACGTCAAAGCCGAGGTTGGTACGCAGCTCCTGGAGCTGACCCACGGTCAGGCCACGGTACTCGGTAAGCACGATGGAGTTTGCACCCTCGAGCTTCTCCTTCAGTGCCGCCAGGTCTGCGGTGTTCTTCGGGTTTGCCATTTTCTACTTCGCCTCCTTTCGAAACATCTCTTGTGTTTTCCGCCGGGGCCTTCCCTACTCCGCTTACCCGATGGACAACCGAAATAACAAAAGCCCCGTGCAAGAGCACAGGGCGCGCGCGGAAATCCGCGCTCATTCGCAAAGTGTCTCCTGCGTGGGCCGCCCTCTAGGATGAGGAACCTTCGATCCGGGTATCCGGATGACCGACGGTCTTCGGTGAACTTTGACTCGACCGCAGCGGGCCGTTCAAACTTCGCTAGGTACTTTACAACCCGACCTGCCACAACTCCAAATCGCTCCGCTGGGAGTTTCCTGCTCGAGCTCGTGTATGAGCATGTCTAGTCACCGAGCACCCCACGCGGAACGATAACCGGAGAGTCGCCTCGCGGGTCATCCCAGATTTCCACATCGATGCCATACGCGGCTGCCAACACGTCTTTCCGCAACGCCTGGCGGGGACTTCCCTGCGCGATGACCTCGCCGTTGTTCATGACCACCATGGTGTCGGAGTACTGGCCGGCCAGCATGAGATCGTGCAACACGACGACGACTGTTTTCCCCGAGTCGGCTTGTTTGCGCACGAGCTCTAAAACGCTCATGGCGTGGGCTGGGTCGAGGAAGGTGGTGGGTTCGTCGAGAAGCAGCACTGGCGTGTCCTGCGCCAGAGCAAGCGCCAGCCACACCCGTTGGCGTTGGCCGCCCGAGAGCGCCGCGATGTCACGGTCGATGAAGTCAGCAATACCAGTCTCCACGCAGGCCTGCGCGATGATGTCGCGGTCCTTCGCGGACAGTCCCCGCCCGCGGCCCAGGTGCGGGTAGCGCCCGCGCGCGACGAGCTCGCCCACCCGCAGCCCATCCGGGGCCATCGGCTGCTGCGGAAGGAGCGCCACGTGGGTAGCTGCTTCTTTCGGGCTCATAGCGTGCACGTCTAGCTCGCCGATGTGCACGCTCCCCTGTCGCGGGCGAAGAATCTTAGACAAGGTCTTCAACAGCGTGGACTTGCCGCAACCATTCGGTCCAATAAGCGTGGTGATTTCACCCGGGCGGGCCACCAAGTCAACGCCGGACAGGATGTCTTCCCCGTCCTTATAGCCGGCATGAATACCGGTAGCTGTAATTTCTCTGTCTTTCACAAGTTTTTTATCCTCTCCGCCGTGCGGCATTCCACACCAAGATGACCAGGGCACAACCTCCGATGATGGAGGAGACAGCGCCCACTGGAGCGTCCATCGGCAGCATTCCAGCAATGACAGCGCACGCGCTCAACAAGGCGGCGCCGGCAGCGCAGGAGACTAGGGGCACCGGCGTGGGCGTTCGGGCAACAATGCGCCCCACATGCGGGGCCAGGAGCGCGATGAAACCAATGGGGCCGGCCACGGATACGGTCACCGCGCAGATGCCCGTAGCTGCGACCAGCAGCAGCGCGCGTGTTCGCGTGATGTTAACCCCGAGGGAAAGGGCCGAGAGATCATCATGCGCAAGAAGCGGCAACTCCCGAGCACACCACAGGCCAAGCACCACAAAAGGAGTCAACCCCACGAGCAAAGGAAGAATGACTTCCATCCGCACGAAGCCCGTGGTTCCCGCCAGCCACAGCTGGGATTGCGCCGCGCGGAGGAGCTCGGCTGCGCGCAAGAGATACGCCACCAGCGCTTGGAACAGCAGGGAGAGCGCGATTCCGACGATGACGATGCGGTTGCTCGTGCCGATTCCCCCCAGCGCCACCAGCAGGATGGCTGCTAGCACGGCGCCCAGCAACGCGAGCCCGGCCCTCCACCAGAACATGGAGAGCCCGTCGGCAAGCAGCGGCCGGGAGACTACCGTTCCGAGGACCACCATGACGGACGCGCCACCAGTCACGCCAAGAATGTCGGGCGAGGCCAACGGATTGCGCGACATTGACTGCGTCCACGATCCCGCCAGTCCGAGCGCGGCACCCACGATGAGGGTCGCTAGAGCTACCGGCATGCGAAGGTCCCAGACAACGCGGATTTCGCTTCGGCTTCCGCCGCCGTTGAGAATCTCCAGGACCCGCCCCGGGCTCAAGGCCACAGGCCCCTGGCCCAAAAGGAGGACATAGGAGCTTGCTGCGACCAGAACAAAGAAGCAGGTCGCTGCCCATATCCATGTCCGGCGCTGCCGCTCTTGGGAACGCAGTTGCTTGGCGACGTCCCCCTTCTGCAACCCCCTCATAGCTTGTGCTCCCCACGGTGTACGGCCCAGATGAGAAATGGTGCGCCCACAAAGGCCAAGACGATGGACATCTCCAGCTCAGAGGGACCTGCGATGAGGCGGCCGAGAATATCCGCAGTGAGTACGGAGCAACCACCGAGCAATGCGGCCGGTGCAATCATCGCGGTAACTTCTGGCCCCGTGAACCGGCGCAGCAAATGGGGGATGGCAAAGCCGACGAAGGCAATGGGCCCCGTCGCCGCAGTAGCGCATCCTGCTAGCACAACGATGCTCAAGGCAGCACCGCGCCGCGTCAGCGTGGGCGAGCCGCCTAGTGCGACCGAGGATTCCTCCCCCATGGCTAAAAGGTCGAGCGGGCGCGCCACTCGTGCGGCGATGATAAGCCCGATTAGCAACCCAACACCTGCGATGGCGACATCCTCTGGGCCGCGCCCAAACGTGGAGCCGATGGTCCACCGGCGCATGCTGTCGAGAACATCCGTGGAGTACAGGCCGATCAGCATGGCGCCAGAGCTCAAGGCGGCAGCAACTCCCGCGCCGACTAGAACCAGCGTCAGGGGATCCTGAAACCTGCGGGACACGCCCAGCACTAATGCCGTGGCTAAGCCAGCGCCGAGGAGGGCGAGCGCGGTCCGCATTCCGGTTGAGGTGGCGACACCTAGCGCCGTCCCGAGGGCAACCAGGAACGAGGCTCCCGCGGTGATACCGATGAAGCCCGGATCGGCGAGGGGATTTCTAGTCCAGGACTGGGCGATTACACCCGATACCGCGATGGCCGCACCAGCAAAGTAGGCCACGAACGTGCGGGGAATACGCAAATCCCACACGATGTTCTCGATATCTGCTTCGCCTCCGCGGAGGAGCGCAGACAACAGATCCGGCAACGGAATAGCCCTCGAACCCACCGCCAATGAGCACAGCAAAAGGAGGAAGGTCGACACAACTAGGGCCGTGGTGAGCAGTGCGCGGCTTCTCCCCCGCGAATCCAATGCGGCTGTCTCACCGCCGTGGCGCGCACCCGCAGCACCGTGGATAGCCTCAGCCTTCCTCGGTAATGCGAGCACTTAAAGCTTCTCTTCGAACTTGTCGACGGCCCACGGAATAGTCAGCGGATTTGGCATGCTCATCGCATTGCCGGTGTCCGTGTCCAGGTAGCGAACACGGCCATCCTTGACCACGTCGAGGCCCTGGAACGTGGAATCCTTCTTGAGTTCATCGGCCGCGCCGTTGTAATCCAAGACGAACAGGTAGTCCACGTTGTTGAGCTGGGAGTAGTTTTCCGGGGCATAGTCCACGAAGAAGCTGGAACCATCACCCTGCAATTCCTTCGGAATGTCAAAGCCGAGGTTCTCAATGAACTGTCCGCGGCCGTCCTCTGCTGTGTAGAGGCCCAGCTTCCCGTCATAGGGCATGACGATGGCTGCGCGCTTGCCCTGCAGCTCCGGGTGGGAGTCCTTGAACTGCTCAAAGGCGTCCTCCGCTTGGTCAATGAGCTTCTCCCCCTCCTCTTCCTTATCCACGGCAGAGGCGATGGTCTTGACTTGTTCCTCCCAGGGAATCTGCCAGTCTTCGAAACCTTCGGGCTTCACGGTCAGCGGGGCGATATCCTCGAGGGATTTCTTCGCCTCCTGATCCACAGCTTGGTTCACGGCGATGATCTGCGTGGGATCCGAGGCCGTGACCTGTTCAAGAACCTCTGCCGTGAAACCGGAAGCGGTGTTATAAATCACCTCGGGCTGGGCGTCACCCAAAAGTTCCTTCGCCCATGGGCCAACGCCGGAGCCATCACCGTCGCCTTGCGAACCCCAGGGTGCTACGGCAACCGGAGTGATTCCGAGTGCCAGCACGGTATCGGCATCACCGAGCCCCAGGCTGGCAACGCGCACCTCCTCAGCACTGTCCGCACCCGCACTGTCCTCGCCACTTCCGCGCGAGCACCCCGCTAAAGCAATCGCTGCCGCTGAGACAATAGCGAGCACTGCTTTCGCGCGCCGGTTGATAGCAACCATGGAATGAACCTTTCCTTCACAGGGAAGCGGCACGCACATTAACGCGCCCCCTAACTTATTTGAGGCTAGCCTAACCTGCAGGTTATGATGGTTTCAAATTTGACCTCTACCTAGGATCAATTCCCTTGACGCATCACCGCCTACTTCCCGTAACCCTCACCGGGAACACCCGCCTCAAGCCGCGACTGCACCGTTTAACTTTTCACTCGCCGGCTTTTAGTGACTACCCCTTAGCCGGGCCTGACGAATATTTTGGGCTCCTCATGCCCCA
This sequence comes from Corynebacterium sp. HMSC062A03, assembly GCF_001811145.1. Lineage (NCBI taxonomy): Bacteria > Bacillati > Actinomycetota > Actinomycetes > Mycobacteriales > Corynebacteriaceae > Corynebacterium > Corynebacterium sp. HMSC062A03. Next base: position 18,097 of record NZ_KV803664.1, read on the forward strand.
AGACGAGCAGGATTTTTCGCCCTTCGCGGTCGACGATGCCAATGTTCGCGCCGCCGTCACCCGATTGCCCGACGACATTCGCCCAGCATTGCGCTGGTACACCATTCGCAAGCTCAACCAAGAAGCGTGCACCATCGATGTCGACGTGGTGACCCATGGCGATAATGGCCCGGGTTCACACTGGATCCTCAATGCCCAACCCGGGGATACCGCCGGAATATATACCGGGCAAGCACTGTGGCAGGCCCCTAGGAAGTCACAACTGTTACTCGCGGATGCCTCTGCTCTACCGGCACTGTGGCACATCCTCGAGCACTACGAAGCCTTCTCACCGGAAATCTTGGATGCAGTCGACGTCGTTGCCATGATCACAGACGACGATGAAGTTGAAGACGGCTTGGAGGAGACGTGGCGCGGCAAGGTCCGCTCACTCACCATGGTCCTGGCTCCACACGACGAACACTGCACACGCGCCAGACAACTTCTCGGCTCCCGCTTCACCCCCGATACCGCACCAGATTCGGTATGGGTTGCCGGTGAAGGGGATCTCGCAAAAGCTGTGCGCTCATTAGCCGTGCATGACTGGGGCGTTCCGCGCGAAGAGGTCATCTGGTCCGTGTACTGGATGAAAGGGAGGCCGCGGCCTTAGCGCAGTCTTCACCTCTAGAGCCTGCTGCCTGGGGTACAGGGACCAAAGCAATGGCACCTTATGCAAAGGAGTGCATGCATTCACCTGGGCTTATCTCGATTCAGCGCTGCATATGGTGTCTTTAGTCTGGTCCCCCTTCCCCTCCTCCAGTCACGTGCCTCAGGTGCGCTGGGGGTTAAAGCCACCTGGGGCTAAAGTCTCCGCACACAGTACAACGCGGGTCCCAGTAAAATCTGGGACCCGCGTTGTAAGGGGTCTTGTCTATCAGGCGGTTTCTCACGCCGCCCGCCCTGCAAGACTCAGGGTGTTCTCTCTATCTCTCATGCGCCTCTCTCAAACGCACAAGATTATTATGCGGCATGTTCCTTGTAATCCCATACCACCAACCTGCCAATTGCCTGTTAGTGAGAAAAGTGCCGTTACCCTACACAAATCCAGCACTAGACACGGGAAAAGCCGCAGGCAGAGGTCTACCATGGGGCTAATGATGAACCCACGGATTCATTCTCAAGCCCAACCACCTATTGGCCATACCCCGCTGATGCGCGTGGACGCCATTAATCCCCGTACCGATGTGCACCTCTATCTCAAGCTAGAGCAATTCAACCTGGGCGGATCCGCCAAGGACCGCACCGCACGCGCACTCATCCAAGCCGCGCTTGACGCCGGCGACATAGGCCCCGGATCCACCCTGGTGGAGTCTTCCTCGGGCAACCTCGGCATGGCACTGGCCCGCCAGGCCCCACTTGCGGGTATGAAATTCCACTGCGTGGTCGATCCGCGCGTCAATTCCTCCACCGTGGCCACGATGCGGGCCTACGGCGCCCACGTAGAATTGCTGGATCACCCGGACCCGGAAACCGGCGATTGGCTCACCGCTCGCCGCACCCGCGTGGCCGAGCTTCTAGAAGAGATCCCCAATTCTTTCAATCTCAACCAGTACTCCAACGAGGCCGCCTTTTACGCCCACGCCGAAGGCACGATGACGGAAATCGTGGACCAGCTCGGACAGGCACCCACCCACTTGCTCGTCGCTATGAGCACCACCGGTACTCTCGGCGGCTGCGTGCGAAAGCTCACTGAGATTGGCGCGGATACGGAGACCATCGGTGTCGATGCCGAAGGCTCCGTGTTGTTTGGGGGCCAGCGCGGCACCCGCATGCTGCCGGGCTATGGTGCTGGCATTGTCACCGATCTATCCACCAAATTCTCGCCGTCCTCAGTAGAGCGTGTGCCCGATCTGGATGCCATTGTGGCAGCTCGTCGCCTCGCCCAGGCCGAAGGCCTTCTGCCTGGGGCCTCCGGCGGCGCGGTCATCGCGGCATTCCAGCGTCTCGCGCCTACCCTTCCGGCCGGTGCAGAGGTCGTGGCCGTACTCCACGACGGTGGCCAGCCTTACCTCGATACCATCTACAACGATTCCTGGGTCTGCGAGCACTTCGACATCTCTCCTCCCGAGCTCGCCGCGCGCGTCGAAGGGGATTCAGAGTGAGCCCGCAGGAACCTTCCCGCCGCATCGCCATCATCGGCGGCGGCCCACGCGGGCTGTGGGCCGTAGAAGAACTCATCGAGCGCGCCCGCATCCCCGTGGATATCACCGTCTTTGATCCCTACCCCGCCGGCGCCGGCGCAGTGTATCGCCCGCAGCAGCCGCCGCAATGGCGCCTTAACGTCAATTGCGCCATCGTCACCACCGCACACGATAGCTTCAACGCTTGGCGTACCCGCCGCGGGCAATCCACTACCGATGCCTTCCCGCCGCGCGCGCAGGTAGGGCAATTCCTGGCCGATACGTGGGCTGCTGCCCTGCACCGCGCCCCGCAGCACGTGCGCATTCGACACCTACCCCAGCGTGTGCGTTCGGTGTCTGCCGCTGACGACGGGTTCATCGTCGATGGCTCGCCCTTCGACGAAGTCCTCGTCTGCACCGGCCACGATCACCTCCACCCCGGTGCCTTAGTTCACGAGCCTTCCCGCGTTCCGATCACCGGACTCTACTTCGGCGCCGATTTGCCCAGTGCCCCGCGACGGATTGGGGTACGCGGTGCTGCCTTGAGCTTCATCGATGTCTGCCTGCTGTACGGCGATGCCGCCGAGGTCATCTTCCCGGTGAGCCGCAGCGGGCGCTTTATGGAGGTCAAACCCGCGCCGGGCACGCCGCAGCCCAAGATCCCGGCTAATGTAAGGCGCGCCTGTGCCGGCGTGCACAATGCCGATGAGTTGCGCGACATCCTCCTGGCGGCCGCCGGATCGATGGGTGAGTTTTCCACCGGGGAGCTTGCTGCAGTGCTCGACGGCCACGACTTTTCCGGCGATGCCGTCGCGGAGCTGGATGCCTCCCTCCGCGCCGCCGAGGGCACCGGGCCGCTTACCCCGGCTGCGGCTGTAGGCGCGGCGTTTCGGGGGCTCTTTCAAGAATGCGTTGAATGGCATAAGACTCATGGCCCCATGCCCGGCTTCCGTGAGCTCTCGCGCACCCTCGAGCGCGTGGCCTTTGGCCCACCACCGGTCACCGCGCGGCGGCTGCTCGAGCTCATCCGCACAGGCGTGGTAGATACCCGCTACCTCGCCGCCCCGGACCAGATAGACCACTGGCGCGAGCAGGGTGGCGTTGATCTGCTTATCGATGCCACCGTAGCTCCCCAAGCCATCCCCACCCCTTTCCACGATGTCCCCGGCGTCGTGGAAATCGGCCGCATGAATGAGCTTGAGCTTCCCGGCCATGACTCGTTGAACCGTTCCGTGCACGATGACATCCCCCGTTGGGCGGAGAAAGTAGGAAACCCATGACCAACCACACCACCCCGTTACCCGTTCATGGCACCGTTGCGCTGCGCGCGCGGTGGGAAGAGTGGATGACGGAATTGGTGGGCGACCCACAGCAAGTTTCCCGCCTTACCTCCGAGTATGGCTCGCCCGTTAATGTGCTCAACCCCGCGCCGCTGCGCCGCAACGCCCAAGAGCTCCTCGATGCCGGCGCCTCTCATGGCGTGGACACACAGGTATTTTTCGCTCGTAAGGCCAATAAAGCCTTGTGTTTCGTCGACGCCGCCCGCGGGGCTGGTCTGGGCGTGGACGTCGCCAGTGAAAATGAGCTGCGCCAAGTGCTTAACCGTGGAGTCGCGCCCGAGCGGATTATCCTCAGCGCGGCTATTAAGACCGACGCGTTGCTGCGCCTAGCTATCGACCGCGGAGTCACCATTTCCTGCGATTCGCGAGCGGAAGCCGAGCGCATCGCTGCCCTTGCCAAGGCCCTCAACCACACCGCGCACGTCGCACCGCGCCTTGCCCCCAACCCGGATAACCTTCCGCCGACGCGCTTCGGTGAGCTCCTTCACGCATGGCAAAGCCACGCGTGGCCCGAAACCATCCACGCTGACGGCGTTCACGTACACCTGCATGGTTATAGCGAATCGGACCGCCGCACCGCACTCGCGGAGGCCATCGCCCTCATCGAGCACCTCCGCTTAGTTGGCCAGCCTGCTTCCTTCATCGATATCGGCGGCGGTGTTCCCATGAGCTACCTCGAATCCCGCGAGCAATGGGAGTATTACCAGCAGCGCATCGCAGCCCAGCGCGCCGGCACCGGTGAGCCTTTCACCTGGAAGTCCGACCCGCTCTCAAATACCTACCCCTTCTGGCAAACACCCACCCGCGGCCAGTGGTTAGACCAACTTCTTTCTGGTGAGGTAGCCGGGTTTGGACCTGCCGGCCGTGCCTTGAGCGAGCGGAATATTTCTCTTCATTTGGAGCCGGGGCGCAGCCTGCTCGATGGCTGCGGCATCATTCTCGCTGAGGTCAGCTTCCTCAAAGAGCGCTCCGACGGCCTGCCCCTCATCGGCGCAGCTATGAACCGCACCCAGTGCCGTACCGCGGCGGATGACATTTTGCTCGACCCGCTCCTCGTGCCCACTGCCGGAGACCGCGGTACGGTGGGCCGGGAACCGCGCACCGGGTTCGTGGTGGGGGCCTATTGCATCGAAGATGAAGTCATCCTGCGCCGCGAGCTCGATTTCCCAGAGGGCATAGCGGTGGGCGATACCCTCGCTATCCCCAACACCGCCGGTTACTTCATGCATATTTTGGAATCTGCCTCTCACCAGATTCCGTTAGCACGCAATGTCTACTTAGACGCAGACGGCCGGGGCTGGGCGCCAGACGATATCGACGCCTAGCGATCCGAGCCGCTATCTCCACGGGACTGGCAGGCATAGGAAAAGGGCTCCGAGGGTAAACCTCGAAGCCCTGTGTCATTTAGCGCGATGCGCTCGACCGATTTACTCGGTGTAGTTCTTCTCCACGGAAGCGTCGACCGGGATGCCCGGGCCGGAGGTGGTGGAGATGGTGACCTTCTTGGCGTAGATGCCCTTAGCGGAGGCCGGCTTCAGGCGAATGATCTCGTCGTACAGCGCGCCGTAGTTCTCAGCCAGCTTCTCAGCATCGAAGGAAGCCTTGCCGATGATGGCGTGCAGGTTGGAAGCCTTGTCAACGCGGAAGGAAATCTTGCCGCCCTTGACGTCAGCAACGGCCTTGGTCACGTCAGCGGTCACGGTGCCGGTCTTCGGGTTCGGCATGAGACCACGCGGGCCCAGGACGCGGGCAACGCGGCCAACCTTGGCCATCTGATCCGGGGTAGCGATAGCAACGTCGAAGTCGATGTTGCCCTCGTTGATAGCAGCGATCAGCTCTTCGGTGCCCACGATGTCGGCGCCAGCAGCCTTCGCAGCCTCAGCGTTGTCGCCCTCAGCGAAGACAGCCACGCGGACGTCCTTACCGGTGCCGTGGGGCAGGGAGACAGTGCCGCGAACCAGCTGGTCAGCCTTACGCGGGTCAACGCCGAGACGGAAGACAACATCAACGGTGGCGTCGAAGTTCTTGGAGGAGGTCTCCTTGGCCAGCTTGGCGGCCTCGATCGGACGGTACAGGCGGGAGCGGTCTACCAGCTCAGCGGCAGCCTTGTATGCCTTGGACTTGGTGCTCATAAGTGCAATTCCTTTTCTTGGATTGATGTGGTGTTAGCGGGCCGAAGCTGGCCCTGCCACGCGCGATACAGAACGTATCGCGCATTAAATCGAATTTTTACTTAGCCGGGACGCCGTCAACGGTGATGCCCATGGAGCGAGCGGTACCAGCAATGATGCGGGCGCCGTTCTCGATGTCACGAGCGTTGAGGTCCTCAAACTTGGTCTGTGCAATCTCCTTGCACTGATCCCAGGTCACGGAGCCAACCTTGTCGGTGTGCGGAACGCCGGAGCCCTTCTTGATGCCAGCGGCCTTGAGCAGGAGCTTAGCTGCCGGCGGGGTCTTCAGCTTGAAGTCGAAGGAGCGGTCCTCGTACACGGTGATCTCCACCGGCACGACGTTGCCGCGCTGGGACTCGGTCGCAGCGTTGTAGGCCTTGCAGAACTCCATGATGTTGACGCCGTGGGCACCGAGTGCCGGGCCGACCGGCGGAGCCGGGTTAGCAGCGCCTGCCTCGATCTGGAGCTTGATCAGGCCAGTGACCTTCTTCTTGGGAGCCATCGAATTACCTCTTTCCTGTGGTACCGGAGTGCCGCCACGATGAATAACAGCGCCCCGTCCGGATGCTCACGCATTGTGGGCCACCGGAGGATGAACGTTTCAAGATGCGCAAAAGCGCACGGCGTTCAAGTCTAGAACACCGTGCGCCCAGCTCAAAATCGCTTTTTAGGAGATGCGCTCGATCTCCGTCGGGGACAGCTCCACCGGGGTCTCGCGGCCGAAGATGGACACCAGGCCCTGCATCTTGCCGGTCTCTGGGTCGATCTCGGAGATGGTGGCGGAGACGGAAGCCAGCGGGCCAGACAGGATGGTGACGGCCTCGCCCACCTCGAAGTCGTGCGCGTAGGCCTTGGCGGCCTCCTTCTCCGGCATGGCCACAACCTGCTCGCCCTCGGAGTCTGCTGCGGAGTCCTCCGGAGAGACCGTCGGATCGTTCGGCATGAGGAACTTAGCAACGTCGCGGATCTTCACCGGGGTCGCGTTGCCCTCATTGCCCACGAAGGAGGTCACGCCCGGGGTATCGCGGACGACGGACCAGGCGGCGTCGTTAAGCTCCATGCGCACCAGCACGTAGCCCGGCAGCAGCTTGCGCTTGACTACCTTCTTCTTGCCGTCCTTCTTTTCAATGGCCTGCTCGACCGGCACAACGACCTCAAAGATGGAATCCTCCACCTCGAGGGTCTGGGCGCGCATGTCGAGGTTGGTCTTCACCTTGTTCTCATAACCGGAGTAGCACTGGATGATGTACCACTGGCCCGGCTGCTTCTTCAGCTCGCGGGTAAAGGCGCGCAGGCGGGACTTGTACTCGGCGTCTGCGGCAGCGGCGGCGTCTGCCTCAGCACTTGCCGACACCTCCCCTGCACCCTCGCCTTCAGCCTCATCCGTGACGCCACCGAGAGCAGCCTCAGCGGCCTTGGTAGCAGCTTCCTTTTCGGCAGCTTCCTTCTCCTCAGCGGACAGTTCCTCCTGCGGCTGCTGGGATTCCTCAGTAGCCTCGACCGCTTCGGCGGCCTGTTCCTGGACGTTATCGATCATGGCCTGCTCGAGGGAGGTGCCAGTGTTTTCTTCGCTCATTGTCTGCTACTCCAAATTGGTGTTCATTCTTCCAGTCCCCCACCAGGGTACTCGGCGGGACTAGGGCAAAAAGTATCCCGCCGTTTCCCCTAGTCGAGCTAGCGGGAAGGCGGCGGGATGAAAGTATGAAATTAGTGTACTAAGGCGCGAGGATTGCTTCAACTCCGAGGCCGGTCAGCGTGTCCACGCCCCACACCAGAGCGGTGAGGACGATAAGAAAGGCGAAGGTCACCAGAACGTACTGAAGCATTTCCTTGCCGGTAGGCCACACGACCTTCTTCATCTCAGAGACGACTTCACCTGGGAAGGAGCCGACGGATCCGCCGAAAGAATCTTCCTTCTTATCCTCGACGCGCACGACGCGCTTGTCGGTGTAGGAATCAGTAGAGGTGGTCGCTGCGCCAGAGAGCTGACGCTTGCCGGTTGGGCGCGGAGCCCCGGTGCTCGGCTGCTTTTCCTCGCTCACGGCGATTCCCTCCTTGGAAGTGATGTGGCAGGGGCGACAGGACTCGAACCTGCAACCTACGGTTTTGGAGACCGTTGCGCTACCAATTGCGCCACGCCCCTCTGCGTGCCCTTTTGGGACAACGCACAACCCTACCAGAACAGTGATTCCCCATGGAAACCACGTGCCGTATAAGGCTGGGAGTCGGTAGTGAAAAAGCGCCCATATGCGGGCGCTTTTCTTTCCCGGTAGCGATGGCGAGAATTGAACTCGCGACACAGCGATTATGAGTCGCTTGCTCTACCACTGAGCTACACCGCCATATTCACTTTCTGAAAGCTTCCAGAAACATGAATGGAGCCCCCTGACAGAATCGAACTGTCGACCTTTTCCTTACCATGGAAACGCTCTGCCGACTGAGCTAAGGGGGCACAGCCTCTTAGAGTCACGGAGTTTCTTCCGCTGTGCTCTCGTTGAAGCCTTGAAAAGGTTAACCCGAAACGCTTAAACAACACAAATCGCCAGTACGACAATGGTTTTTGCGCACTTTTCAGGCACCTAAACTCGCACACATCACCCTTGCACCACTCTCGCGGTAGACCGCCCCTACTCCAGGCGCACCAAACCCAGCTATTGTTGACGTATCAAATACTTTATGTGCTCTAGGGAGGACACATGAGCTCTGGTACCCAGAAGCAGACACCGAAGGACTGGGCCAGCGACGCCCAGAATGCCTCGACGGACGGCGAATTCAAGCGAGACACCAACTACATCGGCGACCGCATTCTTGCCTCGGTCACCGGTGACGAACCACAGCCTTCCGTGGCTGGTAGCGGCGAGGCCCTCGACTGGCCGGTGCAGCCCCACCGGTATCGCCTCATTGCTGCGCGCGCTTGCCCGTGGGCGCACCGCGCGGTCATCGTTCGGCGTTTGTTGGGACTGGAAGATGTCATCTCCTTAGGCCTGGCGGGCCCCACCCACGACAAGCGCTCCTGGACTTTCGACCTCGACCCCGACGGGCTCGACCCCGTCCTGCGCATCCCCCGCCTGCAGGATGCGTATTTCGCCCGCTTCCCTGACTACCCGCGGGGCATCACGGTGCCAGCCATTGTGGAAGAGTCCAGCGGCAAAGTCGTGACCAATGATTTCAACTCCATGGTGCGGGACTTCCAGACAGAGTGGACCGACTTCCGACGAGAAGGCGCACCCAACCTGCTGCCGCCGTCCGAGCAGCAGGAGGAGATGGAGGAAATCAATAACGTCATCTTCAGGAAACTCAACAACGGCGTGTATCGCGCGGGATTCTCCGCATCCCAGGAGGCTTATGAAGAGGCCTATGCGGATGTCTTTGAGGTCCTCGATTGGTTGGAAGAACGGCTAGCCCACCGCCGCTTCATCATGGGTGAGCACATCACGGAGACCGATATCCGGGCATACACCACGCTGATCCGCTTTGACGTTGTCTACCACGGCCACTTCAAGACCAACCGGAATAAGATCAGCGAGATGCCGAACGTTTATGGCTACTTGCGCGAGCTATTCCAGCTCCCCGGTTTCGGCGATACCACCGACTTCACCGAGATCAAGCAGCACTACTACATAGTCCACCGCGAAATTAATCCCACCCAAGTGGTGCCGGCCGGCCCCGACCTTAATGGTTTGGCACAGCCCCACGGCCGCGATCACCTGCCGGGTGCGCCCTTCGCTGAAGGCACCACCCTGCCGGGGCCGTTGCCCAAGGCTGAGCGGTTGAAGAACCCCACGGATTTCCAGCGAGAGCTGTTCACGTTGGATTAGCCCCTGAGTCACCCGGAGATCGAAAAATCCCGCAGACCCATGTGATGTGTCTGCGGGATTCATGTTGTGCCAGGTAGAAGATTCGAACTTCTGAAGGCGAAAGCCGGCGGATTTACAGTCCGCTCCCTTTGGCCGCTCGGGCAACCTGGCAGGCACTCTTGAGTGCGGTTATGTACTTTACTACGAACTCCCGCCTAACATGCAAATCGCCAGGCAGGAGGGGCTTTTAACCCACGCGCTGAACGGTATAGTCCGCCAACTGGCGCAGTGCTTCACTAGCCGTGCATTCCGGCAGCAGGGAAAGCTGGTCCTCGACCACGCGCAGGTACGCGTTGACGTCGGCCAACGCCTTGTCACGGCCGCCCGACTGCCACAGCAGCTCGATGGCGCGTTGCACGGAAGCGTCATCCTCCAGCGGGCCTGTCAGCAGGGCGCGCAGCTCATCGCCGACCTCGCCTTCCTCCTCCAGGGCATAGAGCACCGGCAAGGTGAACACGCCCTCGCGCAGGTCCGTGCCCGGGGTCTTCCCGGATTCCTCGGAGTCGGAGAAGATGTCGATGACATCGTCGACGATCTGGAAAATCATGCCTACGGCCGCACCGATTTGGCGCAGCGCCTCGCACTGTTCTGGACCCGCACCCGCGTGGTAGGCACCCAGGTAGCCGGCGGACGCGATCAGCACCGCGGTCTTTTCCCGGATCACCGCCGTGTAGTGCTCTACGGCATTGGCTTCGCCAGCACCGATGGTTTCCCGCATCTGGCCGGTGACGAGCTCCTCGAAAGTCTCCGCGAAATGCTCCACCGTGTGGGTATCCAGCTGGCTCATCAGCCGCGAGGCGTGCGCGAGCAGTGCATCGCCCGCCAGAATCGCCACAGAGTTGGTCCACCGGAAGTTCGCGGAATCCACGCCGCGTCGGCGCTCCGCCTCATCCATGACATCGTCGTGGTAGAGCGTAGCCACGTGGACCATTTCCACCACGGTTGCCGCCTTCACCACCTCGGGGGATTGTGAACGTTCACCGAACTCGGAGGCCAACAACGCCATCATCGGGCGGAAACGCTTGCCACCAGCCAGGGACAGGTGGCGCACTTTGTCCTTGATGAAGTCCTGCCCGCGGTCGAGCTCCGTATTCAGCAGGTCCTCTACAGCAGCCATCCCGGCGTTGATACGCTCGGTGAGCTGCGCATCCCCCAAGTCCACGTGCTTGGCGTGAGTTTGGCCGTGTGACATTAAACGTGTTCCTTTAAGCTCAAAAATCCTAGTGTTTACTTACCGTAGCCCATGGCACGGCCCTCAACACACTTGTGGCCACTATCCCGTGCAATGATAGTCCCCATGTCGGAGCAGATCGATTCCACCCTTGTTGACGTCGCCATCGTAGGTGCCGGGCCCGCCGGCGCTGCCGCCGCTATCCACGCCGCACGCGCCGGCCATGAGACGCTGCTTGTCGACGCCTCCCCTTTCCCCCGCGACAAGACCTGCGGCGACGGACTGACCCCGCGCGCCATGCACCAGTTGGAGCTCCTCGGCATCGAGGTCAACGCGTCCTACCGCAACCGCGGGCTCAAGCTACACGGCTTCGGCGGCACCGTAACCGCTCCGTGGCCTGAGGCCTACCCCTCGCACGAAGGCACAGCCCTGCCGCGCTATGAATTCGACGCGCTGCTGGTTGAGGCTGCGCAGGCAGCCGGCGCGCAACTGATAACCGGCGCGGCGACACAGCCGGAGCTGGACGGCAACCGGCTGGTGGAGTTCTCCGTCGGCAAGCGCCGCGTGCGCGCCCAGTGGGTCATCGTGGCCGACGGGGTGCGCTCGACGTTTGGCAAGCAGTTGGGCCGCACCTGGCACCGCGAGGAGGTCTATGGCATTGCTGCACGCGCTTATGCCGATTCACTGCGGGACGGCGAGGAATGGATGCACTCCCACGTTGAGCTCAAGGACCCCGAGGGCGTGGTGCAGCCGGGCTATGGCTGGATCTTTCCGCTGGGCCAGGGGGTCAATATCGGCTTGGGCGCGCTCTCTACGGCCGCCCGCCCGGCCCGCCTCAACACGAAGAAGGCGCTGGATTTCTACGCCGAACAGCAGCGTTCGGAGTGGGGTCTAGGCGAGCTGCGCAACGTCACCTCGGCGATGCTGCCGATGGGTGGTGCGGTGTCTGGAGTTGCCGGCGCCAATTGGATGCTCATCGGTGACGCTGCGGCCTGCGTAAATCCGCTGAACGGCGAGGGCATCGACTATGGCCTGGAAACGGCAGCACTCGCCGTGGAGATGCTCGGCACCAAGGACCTCACCTTGGCGTGGCCAGACCGGCTGCGCGCCGAGTATGGCGAGGCCTTCCTACTTGCCCGCACCGCCGCGCGCCTGCTGACCTACCCACAATTCCTGCCGCTGGCCGGGCCTGTGGCCATGCGCGGGCCGGTGGGCCGCATGCTCATGCCGGCCGCAGCGCGTCTTATGGGCAACCTCATCACCGACGAGGACAAGGACCTCCTCGCCCGCGCCTGGCGGCTGGCCGGCGGGGCGGTCTCCACGCTGCGGCGCGATACCCCGCTCTGGGCCTAGGGCCTTTAGGCCTGCTGCCCTCTTAAGCGGGCTTCACTGCGGAGTGCAGCGCCACGATGCCGAAGGTCAGGTTGCGCCACCCAGCTTGCTCCCAGCCATTGCGATTAATAGCGGCGGCCAGCTCGTGCTGCTCCGGCCACGCACGGATGGACTCCGCGAGGTAGATATAGGCCTCCGGGTTGGAGGATACGACCTTGGCAATCGGCGGCAGCAAGCGGGTCAGATACTCCTTGTAGACGGTGCCAAAGACCGGAATGACCGGCTTGGAGAACTCCGCCACTGCTAGGCGCCCGCCGGGCTTGGTCACGCGCGCCATCTCCCGAAGCCCCAGCTCGAAGTCGTGGATATTGCGCAGACCGTAGGAAATGGTCACCGCGTCAAAAGTGTTATCCGCAAAGGGCAGGCGCATTCCATCGCCGGCCACCTTGGGAACATCGCGTTCCGCGCCAGCCGCGAGCATGCCGAGGGAAAAGTCACAGGCCACGCACCACGCGCCGGACTTGGACAGCTCTTCCGTCGAGACGGCCGTTCCGGCAGCCAGGTCGAGGACCTTCTCCCCTGGCTTCAGGTTGAGCCGCTCGCGCGTCAGACGGCGCCAGCGCGCGTCCTGCCCAAAGGACAGCACCGTGTTGGTGATGTCGTATTTCTTGCCCACCGCGTCAAACATGCGCGCGACATCGAAGGGCTTCTTCTCCAGATCTGCCTTAGACACAAGCGCCTAGTTTAGGCGACGCGCGCTCCCAGAGCGCGAGCGGCCCAACGCGGCAGCTCCGGACGCTGGCCCAGAATGGTCAGCGGGACCTCACGGACATTCTCCAAAACCTCTTCGTAGTAGCCCAGCAGCTGCTCGCACAACGCCGGCCAAGTCTTGGAGGCAATCGACTTCCGGGCGTTCTCCCGCATCTCCTGGTGAATCTCCGGATTGAGAAGCGCGTCGACGGCATTCGGGAGATCCTCGACGAACGTAGGGACATCGAGAAGCAACCCGTTATAGCCCTCCTCAATGAGGTCCACCGGGCCGCCCGCGCGGGGGCCGATGGTGGGCACGCCTGAGGCCTGCGCTTCCTGGATGGCCTGGCAGAAAGTCTCGAACTCGCCGGCGTGCACGAAGACATCAAGGCTTGCATATGCGGCTGCGAGCTCCTCGCCACCCAGCGCCCCAGTGAAGACTGCACCTGGCAGCTGGGCCTCCAGCAGCGGACGCTCTGGGCCATCGCCAACAATGACGAGCTGAATATCCTCACGATCATTGAGCGCGGACAGGCGGTGCACGCCCTTTTCTGCGGCCAGCCGGCCCACAAAGCCGACGATCTTTTTCTTCCCCGTAGAGTCCCAGTTCCGGCGCAGCGCCGCCGAGCGCTTCGAGGGGTGGAAGCGCTCCGAGTCTACGCCGCGGCCCCAGTGGCGCACGTTCTTGATGTGGTGCTTCTCCAAGTCGCTGATGGTCAGTGAGGAGGGCGCGAGAGTCATTTGGCACGCGTTGTGGATGGTGCGCAGCCACTCCCACACCCCATAGGCCAGCGCGGAGGCATGGTACTTGGTGGCGAATCCCGCGACGTCCGTCTGGTACAGCGCCACTGCCGGAATGCGCAGCTGACGTGCGGAGAATGCGCCCGCAGCTCCGAGAACGAAGGGACTGGCCAAGTGAATGATGTCCGGCTTGAACTCGCGCAGCGCCTCGTCCACAGCGGAAGTGGGAACGCCGACCGGGAGCGAATCCACCAGTGGCACCCGCACGGTGGGCACGCGCACGATGGTGAACCCGAGGTAATCAGGGATCTCCTCCTGCCCATCCCGGGCACCAGGAGCGATGACGATGGCCTCGTGGCCGTGCTCGTGGAGGTATTCGAGGACACGCAGCACGGAGTTGGTCACTCCGTTGACGTTAGGCAAGAAGGATTCCGCGACGATGGCTACACGCATGCGCCCCATCATTCCTTTCCTGGGTGCTCGGCTGGTAAAGCACGCGCTAAATTCCGGTTAATTTTCCCGCTTGCCCACCACAACGCCCCGGCAATCAGGGTCGCCACAGCTGCAGAGGACAGCGCCGGAATAATCGATAGCGTCCATTCTCGGCCTTCCACCTTGACTAGGTCCGGGTTGTTCTTGGCATAGAGCACCCAGACCTGCTGTCCCTCCCCCAGCCCGGTGGGATAAAGCAGGCCGGTGGGCGGGGTGTGATAGATACCCTCGGAGTCCTGGAAATCCACGAAGGTACGCAAGGTGCCGACATCCGTCACCGTGGCCAGGGCGCGCCCGGGGTTGGCGCCGATGGTGCGGTCATTGAGAAAAGGGCCGATGACCATTCCCGCCATGCCCACGAGAGCTGCGGCGTACAGCACCAGGATCAGCTGGCGTACCCGGCGCCGCGGCATTTACTGACCTACCTTGGCATTCAAAGCTTCCTGCAGCGCGCGGCGCGAGGACCTCGTGGTATGCGCCTCCACCACGGTGATGCCGGTGGAGTATTCCTTGAGTTCTGCCAAAACGTCGAGCAGCTCCTGCGCCGAGCTCACCTCGCGGTGCTCAGCACCGCAGGCTTCCGCTAGCTTGGCCACACCCACCCCATGCGGCGTCCCAAAGGCCTTCTCGAAGGAGTCGCGCAGGTGCTCGCGGCCCTGTTCGAGCACCTCGAAGATGCCGCCGCCGTCGTCGTTTGAGACGACGATGGTGAGGTTCTCCGGGCGCGGGTTGTCTTCGGGAAGGATGAGCGAAGTCGCATCGTGGAGGAAGGTGACATCCCCCATGAGCGCCACGGTGCGCGGGGCGCGCGGGGCGTCGGCTTCGCGGGACTGGGTGGCCAGGGCGATACCGATGGCCTGCGCTATGGTGCCGTCGATGCCGGCGGCCCCGCGCGGCGAATAGGTCTCCACACCGTCGAAGGGCAGGCCGATGAAGGACGCATCCCGCACCGCGTTGGAGGCGCCCAGGACGAGGGTATCTCCGACGGCGAGGGTGTCCCCCACCGCGGCGGCGACGTGGAGGCCGGTAAAGCCGATCTCGGGCTTGGTGGCATCCTCACCGGTGGTCTCCGCCAGAACCTCACGAACACCGTCGGCCGCCATCTGGGCCGCGCCTTCGCAGATCTTCATCCACTCTCGCGTGGGCTCGCCGCTGGTTTTGGCGGTGGTACCCAGCTGCGCGGACTCGCCACGGGGGTTGGTGAAATCTTCCGTGCGCGACAGACAGATGAGATCGATATCGGGATCACTCAGCAGTGCCAGGACACCGCGGTGCAGGGTGGGATGGCCCACGACGATGACCTGCTCCACCTTGGTGTTGACCACGTAGTCGTTGGCGGAGACTTGGGCGCGGCGGAAGAGGTGCGCCGCGGCCGGGTGCACCGGGTGATAGGGCGCAGGTGCCGTGGGCTCGGCGATGGTGGGGACATCCTCCAGGCCTTCGACTTCCCAGGCCTCATCGCCGGCGATGACGAGCGTGTTGCGGCTGAGATCGACGGCCACCTCGCCGTGATTCGCCCACCGCGGGGTACGAGCGCGGTGCTGCGTGTAATCCGTCGGGCTACCGGGCAGCTCTTCGCCTACCAGCGGGGCATCGAGAGCCACGTTGATGTGCACCTGGCGGTCATTCAAAAAGCGCTCCGCGATAAGCGGGATATCACTCGTGCTCTCCACCTGGGTGGTCTCCGCATACACGCCGAAGATGCCGGGCTGCTCAATAGTCTGGGAGGCCCCCGTGCCCACCAAGCGGGCCGGCCGGTCCGCGCTGATGACGGCCAGCGGGGTATGCGAGTAATGCGCCTCCACCATCGCGGGCAGGGCATTAGCCACCGCGGTGCCGGAGGTCATCACGATGCCGACGTGCCGGCGTTGGACGCGTGCCAAACCTAAAGCAGCGAAGGCGGCGGAGCGCTCATCCAGGCGGGTATGCACGCGAATATCGCTGCGCGCGAGAAGCGCCAAAGACAGCGGTGCGTTGCGCGAACCCGGGCAGATAACCACGTCGGTGAGGTGCCGCGAAAGCTGGGCCGCCAGTGCTTCGGCCAGCTGCATCGACTCCGGCTGCGCGGAGGCAGTGGGCTCGGTGTGAGATTCAGTATTAGGCATTGCCTGCACCACCCGTATCGAGCTCTTCCATGCCCGAATCGAATTGCTCGAAGAGGTCATTGATCAACCCTTCCAATTCGGCTCCCCCCTGGTCCACACGGTCCTGGACGTCCGGCGGCAGCTCCGTCGGCAGCTCCGTCGGAATATCGGTGGGGAGGTTATCCCGCGGCGAGCTCTTGGTGGTGGTCACCGTGGTGGGAACCTCGGTGGTCACGGTCTCGGTAACCGGCTCCGGGGCGGGTTTGTCAGCATCCGCTGCCGCACCGCGCCACAGGAAGAACAGCACGCCGGCGAAAACGACGGCGATAGCAGCGATGGCCGCGAAGACATAGGACAGGGCTCCCCCGCCCTTCTTCGGCTGCTCCACCTGGTAGATGGACGGGGCCGGGTCATATTGCGGCTGCTGATAGTTCTGGTCATAGCCCTGCTGATAGGGCTGACCATAGGCCTGCGTGTTTTGGGATCCGGGCTCCGGGAAGTGTTGTTGGGGACGCTGTGGCGGCTGCTGTTGGGGCGCGCCGAACTGGCGGGTTTCGTTCTCACCGGTGACGCGGCCGAACTGCCGCGTCTCGTTGTCGCCGTTGTTGTTGGTCATGGGATTTACCTTATCGTGCACCCGCGCCACTTAGCACCCGCCCGGTGGGCGTTAGTCCCGTGGAAACCTGACCCGGCGTGCCATCCGCCACAATCTTTCCGCCATCCGAACCAGACCCCGGGCCCATCTCAATAACCCGGTCAGCGCCGGCAATGAGGTGACGGTCATGATCTGCCACCACGACAGTATGGGAGGCCTCCACCAGCGAGTGCAGCTCAGCGATGAGCAGGTCGATATCGGCCGGGTGCAACCCGACGGTGGGCTCATCCAGCAGGTAGACGGTATGGCCCCGGCGCGAGTTGCGGGAGCGCTGCAGCTCCGTGGCAAGCTTGATGCGCTGCGCTTCACCGCCGGAAAGCTCCGGAGCGCCCTGGCCCAAGCGCAGGTAACCCAGACCGACCGCCTCCAAGGTTTGCAGCGCGTGGAGGATCGGCGCTTCATCTGCAAAGACCTCCAGGGCCTCTTCCACCGTAAGGTCGAGGATGTCCGCGATGGTCCTGTCCTTCCAGCGGATGGACAAGGTGTCATCGTTATAGCGCTGTCCCTGGCAATCCGGGCACTGGGTATAGGAGCCTGGAAGGAAGACCAGCTCGACCTCGATCTGGCCGGCGCCACCGCAGGTGGGACACTGGCCTTGCTTAACGTTGTAGGAAAAGCGCGAGACCGTCCATTTCTTCTTCTTGGCCTCCGGGGTGGCCGCGAAGAGCTTGCGCACGTTGTCGAAGAGGTTGGTGTACGTCGCCACCGTGGAGCGCGGGGTTCGGCCGATTGGCTTTTGGGTAATGGAGACCACGCGCTTGACCTGCTTCGGACAGTCCGGCCCCGTGAGCATGTCATGGAGTGCGGCCAGCAACGTGGATTTGCCGGAACCCGAAAGCCCAGTAATGGCCGTAAACTGGCCGAGTCCGAAGTCCACGTCGAGGCCATCGATGGTGTGCGAGTGCACCCGGCGCAGCGCGATGTCCCCGTGCGCCGGGCGCGCTTCGACCTTGGGCGTGGGGCGCGGGCGCGCCAAGGCACGCGCGGTGGGAGTATCTGCAGAGTCCGCCGCCTCTATGTAATCGGCGACGGGACCCGAGTACACCACCTGGCCGCCGCGCTCACCGGCGAGCGGGCCGACATCCACGATCCAATCGGCCTGCTTGACCAGTTCCATGTCGTGTTCCACCAGCAGCACCGAGTTCCCCTCCGCGATGAAGCGCCGGCACATATCAAGCACCGCGCCCCGCTCCACCGGGTGCAGGCCCGCAGAGGGCTCATCCAGGACATAGGTCACACCATAGAGCCCGGAGCGCAGCTGCGCAGCCAGGCGCAGGCGCTGCACCTCACCGCCCGAGAGCGTGTCCATAGGCCTATCCAGGCTGAGGTGCCCCAGGCCGAGTTCCAATGCAGATTCAAAGGCCGGAAGGAGGGCCTTGAGGAGCAGGTCTTCCGCATCATTCGGCTGTGGTTTCTGAGCGCTTAACAGCTCGTGGGCTTCGCTCAACGGGAGGGCATTGAATTCGTCGATCGGCAGCCCAGCGTAGGTGACCTTGAGCGCCTTCGCCGTCAGCCGGCGTCCCTGACAGGTATCGCAGCGGCGGGTTTCCATGAAGCTCAAGACGCGGGCGCGGAGTGTATCCGACTTCGTCTCCGCATAGGTCTTGGTCAGGTAGCTGGCCACGGAGCGCCACGTGCCCTCGTAATTGCGCTGGATCTGATCCGCCCCGCGGCGCGGCTTGACGGTTACCACCGGGCGCTCCTCGGTGAAGAGGATCCACTCGCGGTCTTTCTTCGGCAAATCCTCCCACGGTGAATCCAAGTCATAGCCCAGTTCTTGCAGAATGTCGTGGAAGTTCTTGCCCGCCCAGGCTCCGGGCCACGCAGCAATCGCGCCTTCCTCGATGCTCAGGCTGGGGTCCGGCACCATGGACGCCTCCGTGGGTTCGTGGACCACGCCGGTGCCCTGGCACTCCGGGCACATGCCTTCTGGGGTATTCGGGGAGAAGGAATCGGAGTACAGGCCCTCCGGGTTGTCACCGCAGCGCGAGTAAAGAAGGCGCACGGAGTTAGACATGGCGGAGATCGTGCCCACGGTGGAGCGCGCGCTGCTTGCCGACGCCGACTGCTGCAACGCCACCGTCGGCGGCAACCCCTCAATGCGGCCGACCTGAGGGTCCACCGCGGAGGCGATGAGGCGTCGAGCAAAGGGCGCGACGGATTCCAGGTAGCGGCGCTGGCCTTCGCCATGAATGGTGCCGAAGGCCAGCGAGGACTTGCCGGAACCGGACACCCCCGTCACGGCCACGAGCTGGCCGCGTGGAAGGTCCACATCCACGTTGCGAAGGTTGTGCAGGTGCGCGTCTCTCACGGAAATCGTCATGCCCGCCAGCCTACGCTGACCTCCGGACATGGACCGTGAGCTGTGCTTTTAAAGGTGCGGCCAGCACTGACGCACGCGCTCAAACCACCACTCGCGGCGCTCGCCCGGCGCGGCGAGCGCGCTGAGGCGATCCGGGTCGGGGGCAAGGGCTTCGGCGCGCAGGTGACCGTCGACAAGCTCGCGCGGTGCCGTGACATCCTCAAGGAACAGCGAACCGGTGGCCAGGCCCGCGGCGGCCGGGGTGACGTCGATGTCTTCGTCGTCATAGATCTGCGGCAAGGCGGCCACGGCGGCAAGCCCCATGGAGATTCCCACCGAGGTATCCAGGGCGGAGGCCACCGTGATGTCCATGTGGCGCTCGCGCAGATGGGAAGCCACCTCGAGCACCTTGCGCACACCACCCAGCGGCGCGGGCTTGACCACGGCGACATCCGCCGCCTGCAATTCCGCCACCCGGTAGGGGTCGCTGGCCTTGCGGATGGACTCGTCTGCCGCCACGCGCACGAAAATCCCGGCGCGCATGAGCTGGGTGCGCACTTCCTTGAGTTCCTCGACGGTCTGGCACGGCTGCTCCATATAGTCCAGCGGCATGAGCTCCTTGGCCGCGGTGACGGCTTCCTCGACGCTCCAGCCACAGTTGGCGTCGACGCGCAGGACCGGCACGCGGCCCTGGGCTTCGATGTGGGAACGGACGGCGTGAACGCGCGCGATGTCGTCCTCTAGGGTCTGTCCCTTCTCCGCCACCTTGATCTTGAAGGTGCGGCAACCGGGGTAGCGTTCCATGACCTCCGGGACCTGCTCTGCGGGGACCGCGGGGATGGTGCCGTTGACTTCTACCCACTCGCGTACGGGTTCCGGGAAGCCTTCGTAGGCGGCCTCCAGGCCGGCGGCGAGCCAGCGGGCGGATTCCTCCGCCCCGTACTCCAGGAAGGGGGCGAACTCGCCCCAACCCGCGGGGCCATCGATAAGCAGTGCTTCCCGCGTTGTGATACCGCGGAATTTCACGGCGAGTGGAAGGGATACCACGTGGGCGCGGTCGAGGACGTCATCAATATGCATGAGGTTCATCGTACGTGTGGGGGGGTTGAGCGCGACACCTGTCATAGCCGGTGTTACCTTATAACAGTAAGTGGATATAACCAGAAGAAGGATCCTCAGATGCTTTACCTTCTCATCGCACTGCTGGCCATCGCCGCAGTTGTCTACCTCATCTATAAGAAAGTCCACGCCGCGGCCTCCATCTTCGCCGTTGGCGTAGTCCTGCTCATGCTCGCCGCCCTCACTGGACGCGCGGATTTCCGCACCACCGAAATCGAAGCCACCGGTAATGCCTTCTACGATCAGCTGCTCGTCGTGGACGCGCTATTCAAAGCACGCTTCTCCGGCATCGGCATGGCGATTATGGTGCTCTTCGGCTTCGTGTCCTATATGCGGCACATTGGTGCTGATGCCAAGACGGTCGTGGTGCTCTCCTCACCGCTCAAGCGCTTCAAAGGCTCCTACTGGCTGGTTCCAGTGGGCTTCATCCTGGGCACGCTGCTCTCGCTGGTGATCCCCTCGGCCGCAGCGCTATCCCTATTGCTCGTGGCCACTCTCCTACCAGCGCTCATCGCTGCGGGCCTGACACCGCTGACCGTGGGCGCCATCGTGGTGACCTCCTCTACCATTGTGCCCACCCCACTTGAGGCCGGCCTCATTCAGGGCGCCGATCTCACCAACATGACGCCGACGGAATTCGTCTACGGCGCCGTCGCCTACGCCACGGTTCCCACCCTGCTCATCACTGCTTTCGTCCACATGTGGTGGCAGCGCCACTGCGATAAGGTGGATGCCCGCAAGGCTGAAAGCTCCGGTGAGGTCAGCGCCGATTCGATGCACGATGACGCTACCGAAGAAGCTATCGCCCGCGCCGCTTCCCTGCCGGGCTACTACGCCGTGCTTCCGCTCATGCCGCTGCTGCTCATCATCATCTCCGCCATCCTCAACCGCTTGGGTGTCATCCCCTTTGAGGGCGGCATCCTCCCGGTAACCGTGGTTTCCCTGTTCATCGCGATGATCATCGAGTCCATCCGCAAGCGCACCGTCACC
The DNA here is from genome assembly GCF_001811145.1 of Corynebacterium sp. HMSC062A03. Lineage (NCBI taxonomy): Bacteria > Bacillati > Actinomycetota > Actinomycetes > Mycobacteriales > Corynebacteriaceae > Corynebacterium > Corynebacterium sp. HMSC062A03. The sequence goes on from NZ_KV803664.1 coordinate 39,260, forward strand.
GGTGCTGTGGATTCCATCTCCAGCTTCTTCAAGGGCATGGGTGAGGGTGCTGCAGGCGTCGTGGCCCTGCTGGTCGCCGCTGCTGTCCTCGTGGAGGGCATCACGCAGATGGGTGTCATCGACATGCTCATCGACGCCGCCGAGGGCTCCTCCGGCGCCGCCGTCCTCATCGTCCTCGTCTTCGTCGCTGCCACCGCCGCAATGGCCGCGCTCACTGGCTCTGGCACTGCCCCCTACTTTGCTTTCTCTGAGGTGGTGCCCAACCTGGCTTCGCAGACCTCCATCCACGCCCCGCAGATGCTCACCGCCATCTGGGGTACCTCCAACCTGATGCGCCAGGTCTCCCCGGTCAACGCCGCGGTGCTCATTGTCTCCGGCGCCATCAAGGTCAATCCCATCCAATTGGTCAAGCGCACCTCCGTGCCCATGATTGTGGCGACGGTGCTCAACACGCTGTTTGCGTTCATGTTTATTGGATGAAAGTCATCGGTGCGAACCCAATAGTCTTCCGCCAATTTTGTGGAGGAAACCAAGACACACGAGACGTATTCTGCTATGTTCTTAACCAGAACTGAACCTCAGTAAGCGTCGGCTCGTTTCCGACGTTGATTGCTCCAAGCCGAACCCTCGGGTTCGGCTTTCTTTTTATCTGAAAGGGCTAATCCTTTGTCTCTCTCTTACCGCGTTGGAATAGATGTCGGAACTTATTCGCTTGGCTGCACCGCCATTGAAGTCGACGAAAATGATCTACCAGTAAAAACTCTCAGTGCGGTTTCGCTGATCCACGACTCAGGACTAGATCCCGACCAGCAAAAGCGAGCGGTGACCCGACTTGCTTCTTCTGGAGTCGCACGACGTACGCGACGTCTGTACCGCCGTCGCCGCAAGCGCATGATTAAGCTTGAAAAGTTTCTCAAAGCGCAAGGCTGGGAAACTCTACCTTTTGAGCACTATTCCGACCCTTACCTTCCATGGAAGGCTCGCGTGGAATTGGTAAATTCCTTCATCCACGATGACGAAGAACGAGGCCGATATCTTTCTATCGCGCTACGCCATATTGCCAACCACCGAGGTTGGCGTAATCCATATTGGAAGGTATCGAGCCTGTACGCACCGAGCGAGCCTAGCGAGGCTTTTCAACAAATACGCAAGGAGCTGGAGGCGGCCACCGGCCGCGCAATTCCTGGGCCTGGCCCCCGGAAAGTAGACACGTCGGGG
>NZ_KV803665.1:0-1112 GCF_001811145.1 Corynebacterium sp. HMSC062A03
ATTGACTGGATTCTTTCCGGCGAATCCGCAGACCATTTAGCCAAACGCCTTGGGGTAACAAGGCGGACTTTGACCCGGTGGTTCAAGCTGCTGTGGTTTATCACCGTGCCCACGTCTACTGACCCCTATCGTGTTTACGACCAGGTCTTTATCGACGGCACCTATTTCCACAAGAAATGCCTGCTGGTAGCCTGCACCGAAACACACGTCATCGCCTGGCACTGGTGCCTGCGTGAAAGCTCATACGAGTACCTGAAACTGCTCGACAAAATCGCGCAACCACTCATCGTCACCACCGACGGGGCAGGTGGAGCGCTCAAGGCACTGCGCATTAAATGGCCCGACGTTGCCATCCAGCGCTGCCTAGTTCACGTCCAACGCAACACTTTTGCTGATATCAGCCGCAACCCGATTCACCCAGCGCATAAAGCAATCCGGAAACTGGGCTACATGCTCGTCCAAGTACGCAATCCCGACGATGCTGCGCGGTTTACAGCTGCAGTCCACCACACCCGTATTACCTTTGCTGATTGGCTTAAAGAGCGAACCTACCGCAGTGCTACACCTGCAGGCCAAGTACCGAAATGGGTCAGCCCCAACCAGAAATGGTGGTACACCCACCGCAACGCCCGCAGGGCTCTAAAGCGTTTGGAAAAGCTCATCCACGCAGGAAATTATTTACTTTCCTTGACCCGCCTGAAGGTGTCACACAGGCTTTAAAAGCCACCACGAACCTGCTGGAAGGTGGCATCAACAAACAGCTCAAAGACCTTGCAGGAAATCATCGTGGCATGTTCGATGAGCATCAGCGCATCACCATGGACTGGTGGCTCTACACCCACACTGAAGACCCTGTAGCGCCACTGGAGTTAGCCAAGCAACAAGACTTCGGACGCCAAGGAGAAAAAGCAGCACGCGCAGCCTGGGCAAGAGAAGAACTTAAACGACGAGGCCACCCAGACGGGCGACCTGCCACATTCGACACCCACATCGACAACGAATGGAACCCCAGCTTAGGCATAAGAAAAGGCTGGGCCGGACGCTCCTAAATCCACACGAAATGTCCCTTAGCGCGACACGCCGCAAATCCACACGAAATGTCCCTTAAGCCC
>NZ_KV803666.1:0-219 GCF_001811145.1 Corynebacterium sp. HMSC062A03
GTGTGGGGTGTTGTGTGAGAACTGTATAGTGGACGCGAGCATTAAACCATGTGCTTGCTGCTGATACGTGCTTTGTGCGTGTGTTGGTGGTGGGTTGTGGTTTGTGTGATTTCTTTGTTCTTTTTGTGTTTTGTGTGTTCACACCAGCACTTTCTTCTGCTGCCTTGTTTGGGTGGTGGTTGTTGTGTTGGTTGTGTGTTCGTTATTTAGGGCGCATGG
>NZ_KV803667.1:0-342 GCF_001811145.1 Corynebacterium sp. HMSC062A03
CATTTCGTGTGGATAAACCGATACGGATTCCCGGGGCAGCCTGGGATAATACGGTGATCTTGATTTTGAATCGGTTCCAACGGCCCGATCTGTGAAATCAACACTGGATAGTCCTAGGTCTGTGATAGGAGGACTGCTGCTGGTGCGGTAAGGCCAATTCCTATGGCTAATAGGAATCGGCCGTCGTGTGACATGTGCGGCCACGGACTGGTTAAGAACGGCAAAACCGCGGCAGGAACCCAGCGCTGGTTGTGTCCTAAATGCAACGTTTCATCGATTAATGCCCGCGCACACACCAGCGAGATTCGGCACTTCAAAATCTTTATTGACTGGATTCTTTCC
>NZ_KV803668.1:0-21428 GCF_001811145.1 Corynebacterium sp. HMSC062A03
TATCAGGTGTCTACCAAACAGGGGTCAGGTCCGTGCATCACCTGGTGGTCGATGGCGTGTCATGGAACATTATCGGCGAGGACCTCGCCGCGGCGTATCGCGGGGAACAGCTCGCGCCGGAGCGGACGTCCCTGCGCCGATGGACGCAGCTGCTGCAACAGGCCGTTGATACTGGCGAATTCGCGGAGGATGCCAATAGTTCCCTGCCCCCATTGCCGAGTGCGGATGAACCTCTGCGGGACCCGCAGGTGCCAGCGCTTGCTGATAGTCCCGAGAAAGCGCCCACAGTCCGTGAGGAGCGCAGCGTGGTACATGAGGCATCAGTGCAGATCACGGACGAATTACTGGGTGCGGTGCCCCACGCTTTCCGCACGGGGGCGAATTCCGTATTGCTTACGGCATTGAGCGTGGCGTTGGCGCGTTGGCGTCGAAACAAACAAACATGGACCCTGGTGGAGATGGAGGGGCACGGCCGCGAAACCCGATTCGTACCCGGGCCACAGGGCAGGGAAGCGGACCTCTCACGCACCGTGGGCTGGTTCACCTGCCTATATCCCATGCTGATCGACCCCACCCGGGCGGCAGTGCAGGAGGCTTCCGCGGCGACCGAGGGCCACATCGCGCCGCTAGCGCTGGCACTCAATGCAGTGAAAGACCAGCTCGCGGCCATCCCCGGCAACGGCGTTCCTTACCAGGCCCACACCTGGTTGCATCAGTCCGCGAAGACCCCTCCGCAGGCACAGGTGCTGTTCAACTACTTGGGGCGCGTATCCGCAGGAGCACAAGATTTCGCTCCCGCGGGTTCCACCGGCCAACTCGGCGAGCAACGCGACCCGGACCAGCCGTTGGTCCGCGAGCTGGAGTTCAACGCGATCGCCGAAGACACCGGCGAGGGATACGTCCTGCGCACCACGATCTCCTGGGCGCGCGGCAGGATCTCCCCCGAACGGATCGACGAATTGGTCGCGCACTGGGATGTGGCATTGCGCGAGGTGGCAGCGCTTGCCGATCACGGCGTGTTGTCCGTGGGCGACGTTGCCCCCGCAACCGTGAACTCTGCGGACCTGGCACGAATCACTGCACAGAGCTCCGCGGAGCTGCAGGACGTGCTGCCGCTGACCCCGCTGCAGCACGGCATGTACTTCCACTCGCTATTCGAGGAATCGGCCAGTTCGTATGTGGAGCAACAGGTCTTGCGGGTGGAATGCAGCGAACCGTTTGACCGGGAGCGATTCGCTCGCGCTGCGCGTAATTTGATCCGACGCCACCCCGCACTGAGCACCCGCCCTTGGGAAACTGACGGTGGCGATGTGGTTGCCGTGATTGATCCGGGGATTGCCGAGCATCTGCGGGTGGACTTTCGGGAGGTGACGGTGCCTGCTGAGTTGGCTGAGGCTGGATTGGAGGGTTGGCTCGCGCAGCGTGCGGAGGAGATTGCCGCTGACGACATCTCGCGGGGAATCTCCTTGCAGCCGCCCGGTGATGCCGCGCCCGAGCCGCTCATGCGATGGACCGTTGTGCTCCCGACCAGTGTCGATGGTGCGGTGTGTGGCCAGGACATCGCCGTGATCCAGACGGTGCATCACCTGATCGCCGACGGATGGTCCGTGCCCATCATGCTGCGGGATCTCCTGGAGATCTACCGGGATGACGATGCCCGGATCCCGCGCTACGACCCGGACGCCGGAATGGCCGGCAGCGTGCGATGGGTGGCGCGCAGAGACGCGGAAGCCGATATGTCCGTCTGGCGCGAGGAAATGCGCGAGGTACGCCCCACGGTGCTGTGCCCTAATCCTTCGAGTTCGCTCGAGCGCCGGGAGTTGCTGGTAGACGATCCGCGGACTGTTGGCTTGTCTGAGCGTGCTCGGGCAGCGGGTGTGGGCCTGCCGGATGTGGTGCACGCGGCGTGGGGGCTGGTCCTTCGCACCTTGGTGGGCTGCGAACCTGGGGCTGACGTGGTGTTTGCCACTTCCGTTTCCGGCCGCGACATTCCCGTTCCTGGCGTGGCCGATGCCGTGGGCATGCAGCTCAACACCATCCCGGTGGTCGCGCCGGGGCAATCTGATCCCACCCTGCCGGTGACCAGCATGCTGCACGCCATGGTCCATCACAACAATCAGGTCCGCGATGTGCAGCACGTCAGCCTGGCTGATATTGCCCGCGACCTGGGAACCAACGCCAGCGAACTGCTGGATACGTTGATGGTGGTGGAGGTGCCGCTATCTCCACAGGACGTGGGCTGCCCCGGCTCGCCACTACAGGTTGCTGACGTGCGCAACAATGGCGCGCCGCACTTTCCCCTGTCCGTCGTGGTCAACCCTTCCGCTGAGCACCCACTGCGCCTGATCTACGATCCGCAGCGAATCACCGAGGTACGTGCCGAAAGGATCGCGCAGATGCTCGCGGTGAGTGTGGATTCTTTGCTGTCTGAATCCGGTGCGGTGGCGACCGTGGGTGAGGTTGCAGAGGCGTTGGGTGCGGTATCTGGTGTGGACACGCTTCCTTCTTTGTGGCGACGCAGCTTCGAACATTTCCGCGACCGGCCCGCCCTGACCAGCATCGGAGAAGACGGTGCTGCGGAGCATTGGACCTACGAAGAACTAGACGACGCCGCTCAGCGTATACGCGCTGTGCTGGACCGGAAGGTTGCCATCCACACCCCGAGAGTAGCCCTGCTCATGGAGCGCGATGCGTGGCAGGTTGCGGCCATTCTGGCGACCACGATGTCCGCCGGCACCTACGTTCCCGTGGATCCGTTGTCCCCGCAAGCGCGGGTGGAATTGATCCTGGAGGATTGCCAGCCCGATGCCGTGCTGGTGTCTCCCAGCGCGGAAAAAATGGTCTCTGAGCTGGTAGATTGTCCCGTCCTCGTGGTCAGTGAACAGACGATGAGCGGGGAAGCGAAGCCGCCTGCGGGCCGGTCGGCAAGCGTGGCCCGTGCCAATGACATCGCCTACGTGATCTACACCTCCGGCTCCACAGGGCGGCCGAAGGGCGTGGCCGTCACACACGCCAACGTGACCGCGATGCTGGGCAATGCTCGCAGCCACGTGGAGTTTTCGCAGGAGGACGTGTGGTCGATCAGCCACAGCTTCGCCTTTGACTTTTCGGTGTGGGAGATGTGGGCAGCGCTGAGCTCCGGCGGGCGTGCCGTGGTGATGCCGTATGCGCTGATGCGCTCGCCCGAGGATGCCGCAGAGGTGTTGCGTGCCGAAGCCATCACGGTGCTGAGCCAGACCCCAACCGCCTTTGCCGCGTTGGAGCCGCACCTCGGGCAGGACTCTGCGGTGCGCACGGTGATCTTCGGCGGCGAGGCCTTGGAGGCCCGCGCAGAGGCTGCCTACTGCAGTGCTCATCCGAATGTTCGGTTTATCAACATGTATGGCATCACGGAGACGACAGTGCACGTCACAGCACACGAATGCTCCGAGAATGCAGGGGAGGCCCGCAGCCCGATCGGCCGCCCGATGGACGGGTTGCGTACCTATGTTCTGGACGCGCAATTACAGCCGGTGCAGCCTGGAGAGACCGGCATGATGTACGTTGCCGGGCCGCAGGTCACCGCGGGTTATTGGGGGCTTGCTTCTACCACGGCCTCCCGCTTCGTGGCCGATCCTTTCGTTGGCGGCGGCGCGCGGATGTACTGCAGCAATGACATGGCAAAGGTGCTGAACAACGGTCATCTGGATTACGTGGGCCGCGCCGATAGGCAGGTGCAGCTGCGCGGTTATCGCGTGGAGCTGGGGGAGATCGAGAGCGCGCTGGAGAAGGTCAGCGGTGTGCGGGAGGCCACCGTGGTGGTCGTCGATCTGCCCGAAGGCCAGGTGCCGGGTGCGTTGTTGATTACGGATTCTCGTGCCGACGCAAAGGCGATCACCTCCCGAGCTGCCGCAGCGGCCCGAGACGCGCTCCCTGCCTACATGGTTCCGCAGCTATTCGCGGTGAGTACGCAGGTGCCGCAGACCATCAATGGCAAGCGGGATGAGCGCGCGATCCTGGACTTTCTGGGTGAGATTCCTGCTGCTCAGGAGGCTTCGGGCACCTCGGATCTGGTGGAGGCGATCTCGCAGGCAATTGCTGATGCACTTCGCTTGGACCGCGCCGAGGTGGAGCCGGACTCGGACTTCTTCCGCTTAGGTGGAGACAGTATTCTTGCCATCCGCGTTACTCACGCGCTGGCGCGCGCTGATCTCAACGTGACTCCGCGGGACTTCTTCTTGGGCCGCACGCCACGCAAGATTGCCGAGCGGGTCACGCCGCAGGCCACCCAGCAGAAAATCCAGGAAACAAGGCAGAGCCAGGAAGAAGCCCTGCCCAAGGACGGGCACCAGGAGATCTCGGGGGCTTTCCCCATCCCGGCGATGCTGCGCAGGCAGATGGAAAGAGGCATGAGCGACCGCTTTGTGCAGGCGCGCCGCTTGGATCTGGGGCCAGTCGCTGTGGAGGACTTGGAACAGGCCCTGCAGCAGGTAGCGCAGGCACATCCGATGCTTCGTACGCGCGTGGACACCAGTTCTGCGTTCGCGCACTTTGTTGGTGCCGAGGGAGACGGCCCTATGGTTGTGCGGGCTTTGGACGTGGATGCATTGATCGATCACATCGATATTGCTGCTGGTCGTAGCGTGGTGCTCGGGTGTGTGGATGGGTACGTCAAGGCCGTTGCTCATCACGCGGTGATCGATAGCGCCAGTTGGATGATTCTGGAAGACGATCTGCGCGATGCGCTCGCAGGGCGCAGGATTCTCTCCGGGCAGGCGAGCTACAAGGATCTTTGCCTGCAAGAACTGCACGATGCTCACACCGCAGCAGCTCAGGATGCCCTGCACTGGAGTGAACTGGCTACGCTGCCACGGCCCGTCGAGGACTCGAACCAGTGGAGTACGGATCATGTGAGCACGCTCGAAGTGAACATTGACGGACAGACCGCGCAGGTCCTGCAGAGCGTTGCACCCGACGTGATGGGTGTGGACGTTCAGGACCTCGTGGCAGGACTGGTGACCGTCGCGGTGGCTCGAACAATGGGCACGGACGCGCGGAGCTGGGCCGTGGACGTAGAAGGCCACGGACGTCCGGCTGATCATTCCTATGGTCGAACCCTCGGATGGTTTACCACCATCGCGCCGGTGGAAATCCCGTTGGCTGATCCAGCGGATGCAGCACGTGCCGCAGCGGAAATGCGCGCGCTCCACGAGGACGGCACAGCCCCGGACCGCCGCACTTATCAGGCACTGCGATACACACACCCGCAAGGGCAGCGAACCCTGGCCCATGGGGCACAGATCCTGGTCAACTACCTCGGACGGGGAGAGACTGGCGCTGTCCTCCACGCGCCGGGCGATGCCGCCTGCCAGTGGACGGATTACCTGGTGGAGGCCGATGTGTGGTCTAGCGAGCGGGCCGTAAGCATGGAGCTGTCCGTGGTGAATGCGGTGATTTCCGCCGAGCGTTTGCGCAGCGCCATCGGCGAGGTTGCTCGCGAGTTGCAGGAGCACGTCAGCCGCGAGCAATCCTCAGGACGCCGCGCTCCGCTGAGCGTGCTGCAGCGCGGAATCTGGTTCCAGTCACAGGTGGCAGCACCGGGTGCCTACGTTGCACAGACTGCGTTGACGTTTGACCGGAGACTGGATGCCGAGGCCGTGGTGGAAGCCTTCCGGGACACAGTGACCGTGCATCCAGCCATGGGCGCGGAGTTCCACACCGATGCTTCCGGCCAACCCGTGCAGAACTTGCCGTGGAGTGGACAGGGCATTGACCTCCCCGTCGAGACCACCGAAGGGGATCTCGAGGCGATCATGCACGCTGATCGCAGCGCGGGCATCGATCTCGCATCCGTGCCGCTGGCGAAGGCAACCATCGTCACCGGCCGAAGTGACGGACAGCCTGGCGACACGCTGCTTCTTACCTACCACCTGGTTCTGGTCGATGGTTGGTCGCGTGCAGTGATGCTGCAAACCTTCCTCGAGAGGCTGACGTTGAGGTCCGGCCAGGCCCGCACGCAGGGTGCGGGAGAGTTGGTTCCTCGCGGTTGTTCTATTGCTGACGCCCTGCTCGAGTCCGTTGACACTCGCAAAGAGCAGGCAGATAGCGACTATTGGGTACATCGCCTAGAGACGTTGTCTCAGCCCACGCTCGTTGCCCCGCAGGCCGCGGATATCTCTTCAGAGCACGCTGGTAGCGAGTTGCCTCGCCAGGTGTTTGCCGAGGTCAGCGAGCAGCTGACCGGCGCACTGCAGGAAAAGATCCGGGCGCAGGCCGTGACGTTGACCTCCGTGGTCAACGCAGCCGTGGCCGTGGCCTTGGGTGCTGTCACAGGGGATTCGGATGTGGTGTTTGGTCAGTCTGTCAGTGGCCGCGATGCCTTGAGCGACCCCGCCATGTCTGATGTGGTGGGAGTGCTGCTCAACACAGTGCCAGTGCGAGTGACAGCTCGGCCCGGCCAGAGCATAGAAGAACTGGTCCAGGATGTTTATCGCCAGCGCATCGAGGATATGGACCACGATTCCGCGGACCTCGGCGCCATCCAGCGGCAGCTGGGGGTAGGCACGCTGTTCGATTCCATGGTGGTGGTGCAGAACTTCCTCGATCCGCAGGCAGCAGCGGAACTTCGGGAACGCCACGGGGTTGTGGAGGAGCGCGCGGAAGATTCCACGCACTTCCCTCTGACCTGGGTATTCACTCCGGGGCCGAAGCTGGGCATCAAGCTGGAATTCCGCCACGACGTGGTGGACGAGTCCCTCGCACATTCCGTGCTCAAGGCCGCGACCGAAGTCCTGACCGCGTTTGTGGACACACCAGAGGTCCCGCTCGCTCAGCTGGCCCAGTTGGCGCCAGCCCGAGCGGAGGATTCTTCCCCGCAAAGCACGACGGAGCAGATGGCTTCCTGGCAGAAGGCCGAAGGCATTGACCGCACCATTGCGGATGAGCTCAAGGACACCGCCCAGCGCTTCCCAGATCGCATCGCGCTAGCGGATGACGCACAGCAGTGGACGTTCGGTGAGCTGATTGCTCGCTGTTCCGACATTGCGGAAAAGATCAAGAATTGCGGCGTGACCAGCGGCGATACTGTCGCCATTGCGGTGGAGCGCTCCGCGCATTCGGTGGTGGCTCTGCTGGGAGCCCTGTGGGCAGGGGTGCGCTACGCGCCGCTTGATCTGACGCACCCCGATGGGCGGCTCCGGGTCCTCGTGGAGGACAGCCAGCCCGCAGCCGCGCTGGTGGACTCGAGTTCTCGGGAGCGCATGGAGCGGATCGGTGCGCTTCCTTGCGTCGACGTCACCACTGCCGATTCCCACGCCACCACCCACACGCCTGCGGCGGTGCCCGGGGACGATGCCTACCTGATGTACACCTCCGGATCGACCGGCAAGCCCAAGGGCGTGGTGATCAAGCATCGCGGGCTGCACAACATGCTGGACAATCACCGGCGCAAGATCTTCGCCCCAGCTGCTGCCGATGGGCGGACGTTGCGGATCGCGCATGCCATCAGCTTCGCCTTCGATATGTCGTGGGAAGAGCTGTTTTGGCTGGTGGAAGGCCACGAGGTGCGGATCTTCTCCGAGGATTTGCGACGCGATGCTGCGGCCATGGTTGAGGCCATTCGCGCGCATCAGGTGGATGTCATCAACGTCACCCCGACCGTTGCCGAGCAGCTGCTCGCGGAGGGGATGCTGGAATCCGGCGCGCATCGCCCGCGGCTGGTGCTCTTGGGCGGCGAGGCTGTCTCGCACGGCGTGTGGGAGACCTTGCGAAAGGCCGATGACGTGCGCGGATACAACCTCTATGGACCCACCGAGTACACCATCAACGCCCTGGGTGCTGGCACGGATGAGAGCGCCACGCCCGTGATCGGAATGCCGGTGGATCGCACGGCGGCGTTCGTTTTGGACCCGTGGTTGCGCCCCGTTCCTACAGGAGCGCCGGGTGAGCTCTACCTCGCGGGCAGCGGCTTAGCGCAGGAGTATCATGGGCTCGCGGCGCGCACCGCCAGCTCCATGGTCGCCTGCCCGTGGGGCGCCCCGGGTGAGCGGATGTATCGCACGGGAGACATCGTCCGCGTGCGTGCGGATGGCATGTTCGAGTACCTCGGACGCAGCGACGATCAGGTGAAAATTCGTGGTCACCGCGTGGATCCCGGCGACGTCTCGGCCGCCGTGTCCCGCGGCGTTGATCCCCGCATCCTCCACTGCGTGACCGTTCCTGTTCGTATATCCGACGCCACACTCCTGGCCTGTCACCTCGTGGCCCCACAACTGCGCGATGCGGACCAGGGGGAGCGGCAGAGTTTCCTGACTGGCGTGCGTAATGCATTGCGCGAGGAACTGCCCAGCTACATGATCCCGGATCGATGGTCGATCGTGGATGAGTTGCCGGTGACGTCGAATGGAAAGACCGACCTTGCTGCACTGGGTGAGGGAGAAAGGATCACGGAGAAGGGCCGCGAACCGGCGAACGAAACCGAGGAGATCACGGCGGAGCTGTTTGCCGAATCGCTAGATATTGAGCCCGAGGACGTGCCGGTGGATGCTGATTACTTTAACATGGGTGGGCACTCCATGGCGGTCATCAAGCTCTGCGCACTGCTGCGTGGAGAGCTGGGAGTGGAGGTTGGCGTGCGCGAATTCTACGGTCTGCGGACAGTCGAGCGCGTGGCGGAGTTTGTGGAGGCGCGCTCGTAGATTCAGCCCAGCAATTCGGCGAGTGCCGGGATGATCCCGTGGCGCCACATCGCAGGGTCGTGGCCACCGGGCGTGCGGTGATTGGTGGTGGGAAAGCCGCGGCGTGTCAGGGCATCGGCCACTGCATCCACGTGTCGTTGCATGGGCGGCTCTTCTGCACCGCACGTCAGTACGATGCGTGCCAGACCGGAGCTACTGTGAGCCGCAGGATTTTCGAGTGAGGGGCCAGTGAGCTGTGCGGCAATGTCGCCTCCTGCGGGCCCGTCCGAGAGCGTGTCCGCGAGCTCTGCAGAACGGTCAGCGGACCACCAGACGGCAGGGGACTGGGCGATGGCTCCTTTGATTGCAGGCGTGGTTTCGGTGGAAGCCGTAAGAGCTGCGCGCAGGGCGGAGAGACCGCCGAAGCTTTGCCCCACCAGGACTATGTGGCTGCTGTTGATGATCGGCGGTAGCTCGGTGGCCAGTGCGCTGGCGAATGTTTGGGAGGTGTACTCCTCGCTGCGGTCTTTGGCTGCCGGCAGGAAGACGCGGTTGATCTGGGGGATAAGCCCTGCCGTGACTGCCCGGTCCAGTGCGCCCGTGAGGTCATGCAGATGGATCCAGTCATCGCCATCCAAAAACACCACGGTGGTATCCGCACCGCGGTCATCGAGGCGCGCGGTGCAGCGCCTGCCGAATACCTTCCGGTCGATGGACAGGCGTGCGCCGGGCAAGTCCGCGATGACTTCTGGGGAGCGAGGCGGCCAGAGTGTCTGGTCCACAGAATCGCCGCTCAATAGGCTCGCCTGTGGGCCTGCGCCGTGTGCGTTATGTGGATCGGGATATTTCAGCTCGCCGGATTGAAAGCTATAGGTCACTGCTGAGTGCGCCGGGATGCGCACATCGACGGTGGACATCGATTCGGTGAGCTCGACGTTCGAGCGGTAGGGGTCCGGGAAAACGAGGGCTTCCGCATCCGCGGGCACCGAGATTCGGTGAAGGGTGGTCACGTCCGGGGAGTCTGGCATGAAAATTGCGCCACTTTCATCATTGACTACATAGGTAAACCTAAGCTAACATCCCCTGCATGCGAGTTGCTGTTTTCGGCTATCAGTCGTGGGGACACCGGACGTTGTCTGCGGTCATCAATGCTGGTCATGAAGTAGTTTTGGTAGTTACGCACCCTGCCAGCGATCACCCTTATGAGCAAATGTGGGCAGACTCCGTTGAGGAGCTCGCCAGCGAACATGAGCTCCAGGTGTGTGTCACTGAGCGCGTGGGTCAAGACGTCATTGAGGCGTTGCGCGATGCTGCACCAGACATCATCGTGGCCAACAATTGGCGAACCTGGCTTCCTCCCGAGGTTTTCAGCCTGGCCAAGCACGGCGCATTGAATGTCCACGATGGTCTCCTGCCCGAGTACGCCGGATTTTCGCCCATCCTGTGGGCGCTGTTGAACCGGGAAACTCACGTGGGCGTCACTGTGCACGAGATGGATGAAGTGCTGGACGGCGGACCCATCGTTGCCCAGCGCGCGATCCCCGTGGGTCCGCAGGACACCACCACGGATCTCGTGGCCAAGACCATCGACCTCATCGAGCCCCTCGTGGAACGCGCATTGAGTGACGTCGCCCAAGGCACCGCCACTGCGCAACCTCAAGATCCCACCCGCGCTACGTACTTCCACAAGCGCGGCGAGCAGGAATCTCGCATAGATTTCACCCAACCTGCGGAAGATATCGCCTTGCTGGTCAGGGCGCAGTCCGACCCGTACCCCAATGCTTACTTTGAATTCCGAGGCCAGCGCGTCCGCGTGCTTTCCGCGCACGTCTCGCAGGGCCGCTTCGGCGGAACCCCCGGCCGAGTCACCATCCCTCACGAGGGAGGAATCGCGGTGGTCTGTGGATCGCCCCGTGCCAACGTGCCGGCGCCGGCGATTGTTCTGGATCGTGTTCGTCTCGACGACAACTCGGAACTGACCGCCACCGAATTCTTTGGACATAGGGCTGGATATATCCAACCAAAGGTTTGACCTTTCCCTTTTGTGTACGGGCCACGCCTCGCGCGGAAATCCGTCACCAGTAACAACGGAGAAAAATGACACTCAAGAAGATTCTCGTTAGCACCGCTGCTGTGCTGACCTTGGGCGCGGCACTGACCGCTTGCTCGACTGATGACCAGTCCGGAAATTCCGGGGACTCCCAGGCAGTCAACGCCGAGCAGGGCGCATTCCCCACCACCATCGAGCACCGCTACGGCTCCACCGAAATCAAGGAAGCCCCGCAGCGCGTGGTCTCCTTGGGCTACACGGATCAGGACGCACTGCTGGCGCTGGGAGTTACTCCTGTCTCCGTGAAGTACTGGGACGGAATGACCCCGGATGGTCAGGCTGCGGGCAACTGGTCCAATGACAAGATCGAGGGCGACACTCCTCGGATCGACAAGGACACAGAAGTCAACGCGGAAGCCATCGCCAAGGACAATCCAGACCTCATCGTGGCTGTGTACTCGGACATCGATGAAGACACGTACAAGAAGCTGTCTGAGATCGCCCCTGTCGTCGTACAAAAGGGCGAATACGAAGAACTACAGCAACCATGGGACGTGACCACGGAAGAGATCGGGCAGGCCGTGGGCAAGCCTGAAGAGGCAAAGCGCCAGGTGGAGCAGGTCAAGGAGAAGTTCGCAGAGCTCAAGGGCCGCCACCCAGAATGGGCCGAAAAGGAACTCGGCGTGGCCACTGTCTCCGACGAGAGCCTGGCTGTCTTTGCCGAGGGCGATCCGCGTAGCCGCTTCTTCACCGAGCTGGGATTCAAGATCAACCCGGCCTACGCGGGCATCACCAAGGACAAGTTCTACGGTGAGGTCTCCAAGGAAAACGCAGACCAGATCAACTCTGACGTGCTGGTGTGGGATCAACTGTCTTACTCTCCGAAGCAGAGCAAGGCTTCTGTGACCGAGGATCCGATCGTGGGCAAGCTGCCCGCCGTGAAGGACGGACACAGTGTCTACCTGGAAGGCGACCTGGAAAAGGCCTTCGGATGGCAGACCGTGCTGAGCCTGAACTACCTGCTGGACAAGATCGAGCAGCCGTTGGCAGACGCCACGAAGTAGTCTGAATCAACCGCCGAACCGCCCCGCATGAACGTGCTGGGGCGGTTTTGCTGTTGCTGGCTAGGGGACGGGCACTCACGGGGATAACGGATGCACGCTAGGGGCGAGCCTTGCCGACGAACCAATAAGGGCACCACAGGATGTTGTCCTTGTTGAGCTGCCAAGTCTTGATGGCGTGGGAGCGCACCACCTTGCAGAAATCCCCCTCCCCGGCGACCCACACATAGTCCACGTCTGGGTGGGGCTTGTGCTGTCGATTGCGCGAGGACTCAACGTCAATGTTGGCGAGATGCTCGGCGATGGCCTGCGCATAACCGTCAGAAGGTGCGGAGATCCGGGTGAGGCTGCTTAGACGGTTGCGCCAATCTTCCAGGTGGGGCTCTGAATCGGAATCGGTACTGGTGACCGCGATGACGTGCGTGGAAGCGAGCTGTTCGGGATAGAGCGTGGCGAGGTACTCTAGGATCGCGCGCATGGAAGGCAGGGAGGTGGGATCTGCCACCAGTAGTTGTGTGCGGTGCTCGCGATGCCATAGGCCTTGGCAAGTCCACAAGCCAGCAGGGTCGCCCGGCTGTGCGGACAAACACCACGAGAGCCCTGGGCCGGAGGTGGAGTGGACATCTTCCGCAGACACCCCGTGCGTAGCGACGTCAAACGCCAGCAAGCCGCGGGCTTTGTCGAGGTGGCGCACGGTGTACCACCGCAGGTTGGGCCGCACTTCGGGAGGCATTGCTGCCACGGCAGCCCGTATGTTCAGGCCCTCGATGGGTGTGGCGGCGAAGTCCTCCGGAGAACTAAAGGGCTGATTCGGTGGCGGCATCAGTAGACCGAAAACTCATCCGGACCCGGGAAGGACATCTAACGATGAGCGAAAACTACACTCCACGCCTCAAGTCCGAGTACCGTGCAGAAATCCGCGAGAAGCTGAACTCTGAGTTCAACTACGACAACGTCATGCAGATCCCAGGCGTCACCAAGGTGGTCGTCAACATGGGTGTCGGCGACGCTGCTCGCGATTCCAAGCTGATCAATGGTGCGATCGAAGATCTCACCCTGATCACCGGTCAGAAGCCACAGATCCGCGTTGCGAAGAAGGCTATCGCTAACTTCAAGCTCCGCGAAGGCATGCCCATCGGCGCTCGCGTTACCCTGCGCGGCGACCGCAAGTGGGAGTTCCTGGACCGTCTGCTGACCGTCGCGCTGCCACGTATTCGTGACTTCCGCGGCCTGTCTGACCAGCAGTTCGACGGCCACGGTAACTACACCTTCGGCCTGAACGAGCAGTCCATGTTCTACGAAATCGACGTAGACAAGATTGACCGTCCACGCGGTATGAACATCACCGTGGTCACCACTGCGACCAACGATGATGAGGGACGCGCCCTGCTCCGCGAGCTGGGCTTCCCATTCAAGTCCAAGCAGAACTCCGGCGAGTAATTCCCGCTTCTGTTTGAACGCCGGGCCTCTCGGCGACTTGGCTTAGAAAACCCGCACACTTCTTTGTTGAAGTTGGTGCGGGTTTTTCTGTGCAATGCCTGCGTTTCATGCTGACTATCTATGAACCAGGCGCAATCGGGCACGCCTGCCTGTATTCCGGTCAGAAACCGGGGTAAGAATAGACCAGTTGTTTTCTAGAAGGGATTCCCTGTGCACTTAAGCGACCTCATGGACGCCACCACCCTGCTCCAGAACTTTGGCGGCTGGGCGCTCGGCGGCATTGCGCTGATTATCTTTATTGAATCCGGCGTGCTCTTCCCGTTCCTCCCCGGCGATTCCATGCTGGTCACCGCGGCAATCTTGCGCGATCAGCTGGGCTTGAACGTTCCGATTCTGGTGGGCGTGGCCATCGTCGCGGCGTTCTTGGGCGACCAGGTAGGTTTCTGGCTCGGCCACCGCTTTGGCCGCAAGTTGTTTAAGCCCGACGCCAAGATCCTCATAACCGAGCACCTCGAACAAGCCGAGGCTTTCTTCCTGAAGTACGGGCCGTTGGCTCTGGTACTGGGGCGCTTCATCCCGATCGTGCGTACCTACATTCCCGTGGCCGCTGGTACCGCGGAGATGCCGTACAAGAAGTTCGTGGGATGGAACGTCACGGGTGCAGTGCTGTGGATTGTCAGCATGGTCGGCATTGGCGTGCTGCTGGGGGATATCCCGGGCATTGCGGATCGCATCGACATGATCGCCATCGTCATCGTGCTGGTGTCTGTGACTCCGGTGGTGATTTCCGCGATGATCAACTGGCGGAAGTCCAAGAAGACTCCCGCCCAGGAGCTGATGGAGGACTAAGCCCTGATCGTCACTTGGGGACGATCAGCGGACCGCCGGTGACAGGATCCTCGATGACTAGCGCGTTGAGGGCAAACGCCTCGAGCAGTAGCTCTGGGGTAATGACCTCGCTGGGACGCCCGGTGGCGAGGACCTGTCCATCCTTCATCACCACGAGATTATCGCTGTAGCGTACAGCCAAGTTGAGATCGTGCAGCACCATCACCACAGTCCGATCCAGCTCTCGGCGTAGACGCTGCACCAGCTCCAAAATCTCTACCGACGTGGCCAGATCCAGGTAGGTGGTGGGCTCGTCCAGGAACAGGATGTCCGTGTTCTGCGCAAGAACCATGGAGATCCACACACGCTGCCGCTGCCCTCCGGACAGAGAATCCAGGGTGCGCTCCGCCAGCCCCATCGAGCCAGTCATTTCCAGCGCCTTGTGCACCTCGGCTTCGTCCGTGGACGACCACTGACGGATCCACGATTGGTGTGGGTGCCGACCGCGCGAGACGAGATCAGCCACGTTGAGTCCCTCCGGGGCGGTAGGGGTTTGTGGCAGCACGCTGATGGTCCGTGCGAGGTCCTTGCGCCTGATGGATGAGATATCGGCGCCGTCTAACAGCACTTCGCCCTCATTCGCCGGAAGGAGACGAGACATGGCTCGCAACAACGTGGATTTGCCGCAGCCATTGGGGCCGATGATTGTGGTGATCTGCCCGCGAGGAAAGTCCACGTCCAAGCCTTCGATGACCGTCCGGTCGCCGTAGCCCACGGCGAGGCCGCGTGCGCTCATGCTGTGCTTCTGAGTCATGTGTCCTTCTTTGTTCGCGGCACTGCTAACTTCCAGGGTGGGATCTTTTCTCATGCCGTGGTTGACCTATTCCGTTGGACCAGCAAATAAATAAGGAACGCACCGCCGATTGCCGAGGTGAGAATGCCCACCGGCAGCTCTACGGGCAGAAGAGTTTGGGTGCTGATATCTGCCAGCAGGAGTAGCGCAGCGCCGGTCAGCGCAGAGGCCAGAAGCGGTGGTGCAGAGCAGTTGCACAAGCGCAGCGCCACCTGTGGGGCCACGAAGGCGACGAACCCGATGGGGCCAGCGGCCGAGACCGCCACTGCTGCCAAAGCCACGGCAGCGGCGAGCAGAAGCACCTGCACACCCTGGACGTTTTGTCCCAAAGCCCGTGCAGTATCCGAGCCCAGCAAGGTGGCTAAAAGTTGGTGACCAATCCAGGCCAGCAGCGGTGTAAACACCAACACAACAATGGCGATGGGCCACATCTTGGACCAGTCCGCAGTGCTCAGGGAGCCAGTAAGCCAGAACTGCGCGGCCGCGGCATCGCGCAACTCCGTGCGGATCATCAGGAAGTTGATATACGAGGTCAACAGAGCAGAGATGATGATGCCGAACAGCACTAGCCGGAAGGAATCAGTCGATCTCCTCCACGCCAGAGCCCACATCACCGTTGCGGTGACAGCCGCACCAAGCACCGCGGCCAAGGGAATGCCGATGCTGCTGAGCCAGCCGAGGAAACCACCAGCGCCACCACCCAGAGTGATGACGGTGACCGCGGCCGCGGACGCGCCCGTAGTGAAGCCCAAGATATCCGGGCTGGCCAGCGCATTGCGAGTCACGGACTGAGTGAGGGCTCCGGATAATCCCAGCGCACAGCCCACCAGAATGGCCGTCAGCGCACGAGGCATGCGCCA
Source organism: Corynebacterium sp. HMSC062A03 (assembly GCF_001811145.1). NCBI lineage: Bacteria > Bacillati > Actinomycetota > Actinomycetes > Mycobacteriales > Corynebacteriaceae > Corynebacterium > Corynebacterium sp. HMSC062A03. The sequence goes on from NZ_KV803668.1 coordinate 15,747, forward strand.
ATCCAAAACCACCAGACGCTCAATGCGGGTGCCCTGGCCGGTGAACAGCACCTCCAGCACACGAGCCGGGGACACAGGATAGTCACCCAGGCCGATGGAGACCGCCGCTAGCAAGACGATCGCCACGAGCAGCAATAGAGACACCGTCAACGCGCGAGGGCGCCAGACCACAGAAAATGAGCCCACGCGGAATGGCGGGCGCCCAGGGATAGTGGAAGAGGTAGGGCGGGCAAGGAGGGAACTCATTAAATGGCCACCACCCGGCGTCGATAAATAAGGGCGATGAAGAACGGCGCGCCCACGAACGCGAGGATGATGCCTACTTGCAACTCGCCCGGACGAGCGATCAGACGGCCCACCACGTCTGCGAACAGCATCATCACCGCACCCGTCAGGGCAGAGTAAGGGAGGATCCAGCGGTAATCAGGGCCCGTGATGGCGCGCACGAGGTGCGGGACCACCAGGCCGATGAAGGTGATGGGGCCGGCGGCAGCTGTCGCGGCACCGGCCAGCAGTGCGATCAGAGCCATGCCAATCAGGCGGGCGCGCTGGGTGTTGATGCCCAGTCCGGAGGCGATGTCATCGCCCAGATTCAGGAGGTTTAGCTGCGGTGCCGTGATGAACGCCAGCAGGAGGCCCACCAGGATAAACGGCAGCACGCCGTAGAACACGGTGAGATCCCGGCCCGCGATGGAGCCGACGGTCCAGAAGCGCATGCGATCCAGATTGGCATCGTCAGTGAGGATAAAACCGCTGATGATGGCGCTGAGGACCGCGGACAAAGCCGCGCCGCCGAGGACCAGCGTCATTGGATTGGCCTGTCCTCCTCCTATGGACGCCAAACTAAACACCAACGCAGTAGCAGCGATGGCCCCACCGAACGCCCACATGCTGGTAGCCCACACGGGCGTCACACCCAGCAAGGAGAAGCTGGCAACCACGGCCAGGGACGCACCGTAGTTGATGCCGAGAATGCCCGTGTCCGCGAGAGGGTTGCGCGTGTGCCCTTGGATCAATGCACCGGAGGCGCCAAGGGCAGCACCGGCGACTAGGCCCAACAGGGTGCGGGGAATGCGGAGCTCGACGATCACGCGCTGATCCACATTCAGCCCCTCCGCGTGGCCGAACGCCGTGCCGAGATCGCGGAACACGGCGGACACTTCTCCAAAAGGGATCTGCCGTGATCCAAACACGATGCTGGCAACGATGCTGGCGAGCAATAGGAGGAAAAGGACGCCGAGGCCGACGAGGCGACGCGGGATTTTACCTGATGGAGCGCTGGCAGAAGCGTCCGCAGTAGCGTCCGCGCGAGACCCCAGGTGTGATTGAGAAGGGGATTGCGCATGCGGGGTAGAGATAGCCATGCATCCCTCCTTGACGCGTGAAAGTCCATGATCTTAACGTGAGCAAGCTTATATGAACAAGGTAAGCCTAATCAAAGTCCTACAAGGAGGGATTGTGGAGCTGTGCAGGTGAGTGTGTGAGTCATGGATATGGCTGGCGGGATCGGCTCTGAGTGGCGCCGACCCTACACCTCAGCTCCAAGCTTGTGAGCAGGGATTTGGACATGTTTTAGCTGGTTGCTAGGCTGGTCAGGTCTTGCCGTAGGTAGGTACCCCCATGTTCTTTTTTCGACGCCATCGCGTCAAAATCCCGGGAATGCCACATGACCTGCGGAAAGAGTCTCCCGCTACAAGGGAGAAAAACTGTACATCCACTTTGTTGTAGGCCCCCTGCCCATAGCGGCCGCGGACACATCTTGGTAGCGAGCGCCCCAAGCTATTGGGCTTGGAAGTGCGTTAGTCGCCAGCGAGTCGCGGTGCACGCGAAAAGGGTGGGAACGGGAACCGCAACGAGAAAGGTAAAGGTCACCTAAACCATGACCATGACTGACCCGATCGCGGACATGTTGTCCCGCGTGCGGAACGCTTCCAACGCGTTCCACGACAGCGTCACGATGCCTTCTCCAAGCTCAAGGCTCACATTGCTGAGATCCTGAAGCAGGAAGGTTACATCGAAGACTTTGCCGTCAACGACCGCAAGGATGGCAAGGCAGGCAAGGAGCTTGAGATCACCCTCAAGTACGGCCCGACCCGCGAGCGCGCTCTCGCCGGTGTCCGCCGCGTCTCCAAGCCAGGCCTGCGTGTGTACACCAAGTCCACCAATCTGCCAAAGGTTCTCGGTGGCCTGGGCGTGGCAATCATCTCCACGTCCCACGGCCTGCTGACTGACCGTGAGGCCTCGAACAAGGGCGTCGGCGGCGAAGTGCTCGCCTACGTCTGGTAATAGAAGGAGGAACCAAGCATGTCTCGTATCGGCTTCGCTCCGGTGTCCGTCCCTTCTGGCGTCACCGTCACCATCAACGGTCAGAACGTTGAGGTCAAGGGCCCGAAGGGCACCCTCAACACTGACATCCCAGCGCCGATCGCAGTGGCACAGGAAGGCGACGAGATCATCGTCTCCCGCCCGGACGATCACCGCAAGAACCGCTCCCTGCACGGCCTTTCCCGCTCCCTCGTCAACAACATGGTTGTTGGCGTGATCGAGGGGTACACCACGAAGATGGAGATCTTCGGCGTTGGTTACCGTGTGCAGCTCAAGGGCAAGGACCTCGAGTTCTCCCTGGGCTACTCCCACCCAATCCTGATCAAGGCTGACGAAGGTATCACCTTCGCCGTGGACGGAAACACCAAGTTCTCCATCTCTGGCATCGACAAGCAGAAGGTCGGACAGATCGCCGCCAACATTCGTGGCCTGCGTAAGGATGACCCATACAAGGGTAAGGGCATCCGCTACGAGGGCGAGCAGGTCCGTCGCAAGGTCGGAAAGACGGGTAAGTAATGAGCAACAACGATTCCAACAAGGCTGGCAAGCGCCTTCCGCTGGGCAAGGACATCTCCACTCGCCGTCGCGTTGCGCGCTCCCGCCGTCACAACCGCATCCGCAAGACCATCCAGGGCACCCCGGAGACCCCGCGTCTCGTCGTGCACCGTTCTTCTCGCCACATGCACGCACAGATCATCGACGACACCGTCGGTCACACCCTGTGCGCTGCGTCCACCCTCGAAGCAGAGGTCCGTGGAGTCGAGGGCGACAAGAAGGCACGTGGCGCCAAGGTTGGCGAACTGATCGCACAGCGTGCGAAGGAAGCTGGCATCGAGGCAGTCGTCTTCGACCGCGCTGGCTACCAGTACCACGGCCGCGTCGCCGCTCTGGCAGACGCCGCCCGCGAAGGTGGTCTGAAGTTCTAATGACCACCAACACCATGAACTCCAACGGAAGGAACGCGTGATGTCGGAACGTGACCGTAACGGCGGACGCTCCGCCGAGAACAACCGCAACGATCGCAACCAGCGCGGCGGCCGCAACGAGCGCGGTGGCCGTAACGATCGTCGCAACAACCAGCAGGACGAGCGCAACCAGTACATCGAGCGCGTCGTCACCATCAACCGTGTGTCCAAGGTCGTCAAGGGTGGTCGTCGCTTCAGCTTCACCGCTCTGGTGATCGTGGGTGACGGCCAGGGCATGGTCGGTGTCGGCTACGGCAAGGCCAAGGAAGTCCCAGCCGCTATCCAGAAGGGTGCCGAGGAAGCTCGCAAGAACTTCTTCCGCGTCCCGATGATCAACGGCACCATCACCCACCCGGTGCAGGGTGAGGCCGCAGCAGGCGTCGTCATGCTGCGTCCGGCTGCCCCAGGTACCGGTGTTATCGCCGGTGGCGCAGCCCGCCCGGTGCTGGAGTGCGCTGGCGTCCAGGACATTCTCTGCAAGTCGCTCGGCTCGCCGAACGCCATCAACGTTGTTCACGCAACGGTGGCCGGCCTCAAGGAGCTCGTGCGCCCAGAAGAGGTCGCCGCACGTCGTGGCAAGAGCCTCGAAGAGGTTGCTCCGGCAGCCATGCTGCGCGCCCGTGCTGCAGGACAGGGGGCATAACCCATGGCACTGAAGATCCGTCAGATCAAGGGCACTGTTGGTAAGAAGCAGAACCAGCGTGACACGCTGCGTTCCCTCGGCCTGAAGCGCATCGGTCAGGAAGTCATCCGCGAGGACAACTCTGTCACCCGCGGCATGGTCCACACCGTTCGCCACCTGGTCGAGGTTGAAGAAGTGGCAGGGGAGTAAACATGAGCGATCCAATCAAGCTCCACGACCTCCGTCCGGCCAAGGGTGCAAACAAGGCCAAGACCCGCGTGGGTCGCGGTGAAGCATCCAAGGGTAAGACCGCTGGTCGTGGTACGAAGGGCACCAAGGCCCGCAACAAGGTTCCTGCATACTTTGAGGGTGGCCAGATGCCACTGCAGATGCGTCTGCCGAAGCTCAAGGGATTCAAGAACAACAACAAGGTCATCTTCCAGGTCGTGAACGTCTCCGACCTCGAGAAGGCCTTCCCGAACGGCGGCGACGTCGCAGTTGCCGACCTCGTCGCAGCTGGCCTGGTCCGCGCTAAGCAGCCGGTCAAGGTCCTGGGTAACGGCGAGATCAGCGTCAAGCTGAACGTCACCGCAAACAAGTTCTCGGGCTCCGCTAAGGAGAAGATCGAGAAGGCAGGCGGCTCCGTCACGGAGGCTTAAGCCTGAACAACGCAACCCGGTGAGGGACTTTCCTCGCCCGGTAGCGTCGCAAGAAGACCCCGCATGGTGCACCACGCACCGGCGGGGTCTTCTGCTTTCTGTGACCTGCGCGCCTAGCAGGGTTAAGTAAAGAAAAGTGTGTCTTTTCCGGGCGTGTTGCGGTTATTTGATCCAGCCTTTTTGGATGCCGAGGTTGTGTTGGTAGCTGGTGTCGATGGCGGTGTCGTATTCTGCTGGTGCACTGAAGCCACGTACCTCTACTACACAATCAACAGCACAACAAACACGCCACTACACGCGCTATTTCACAGCACTACAGGATTACCGCTACACAAAACAACCGCTCTAATTCTTCGATTTTCGCTGAATTAGAGCGGTTTTAGCGCTGTCTCTGGGCACTGACCCCGGCGACACCCGGCTAGGCCGCTACAGGGCCGTACAAGGCGTGTGGCGAGCTGCTACAGCTCCATGCCACCATCGCGGTCGCGCTGTTGCTGCTGGCGGCGCTTGTTGGTTCGTTCCTGAGCACGGCGGCGTGCGGCGGTCCGTTCCTGCTGGATACGCTGCTCAACAGCAACCCGATACCGCTGCTTCATCTCAGGGTCGTTATCGAGTTCGACATGCAGGAAGTCCCGGTCTACGTGGGAAATCTCTTGCAGAGACTGCGTTGCCTCCTCGATAATGATGGCGGCTTCCTCTTCTGCAGCTGCGCGGCGCGCTTCGAGGCTTTCGGTGAATGCGCGTTTCTCCGTGTCAAAGGCTTCACGCTCACTGTCCAGGGCTGCACGTTCGTTGGCCAGCTGTTCACGCTCACGCGTGGCCTCGCTGCGGATGGCCACAGCATCACGTTGTGCTTCGCTACGAGTGCTCTCAGCGTCTCGTGTGGCCTCGCTACGGGTCTTTTCTGCGTCTCGCTCGGCTTCCTTGCGTGCTTCGCTGCGGATCGTTTCAGCCTCCTGCTCTGCACGCTTGAGCTTGGCCTCTGCAGCGCTGTTGACCTCTTCGGCACGGTCCAGCAGCTCATCTGCTTGAGCTTCGGCCAGCCCTACTGTCTGCTCAGCCGCAGCCTGTGCATCGTGGGGTTGCCCGCAAATCGTGGACACGTAGTGGA
>NZ_KV803669.1:0-37536 GCF_001811145.1 Corynebacterium sp. HMSC062A03
AATAGGGTGTCCACTAAACGAGGGTAACCTCAGTTGTTTGTAGTTGTTTCGAGGTTGTTGTGAGTTGTTCGCGGTAGTTGTAGGCAGCGGCATGCGGCCTGGAGGGGGCTGAACCAGGGCTAATCCAGCTCTTGGTTCAGCTCCTGGCGGACCTTAGTGATGATCGCGCCGAGGAAGCCCTGGCAGCCATCGGTGATGTCAGGGAATGTGGAATCATCCTCAAGGACGCCCAGCGTGAACAGCAGATCGCGGGTGATGGCGTGCGTGTAGTCGTATTCTGGGTTGAACTCCCACTCTCCACGGAATAAATGGACTAGTTCGAAGGAGAGCTGAGGAATGCCCTCCGGTTCGGCGTAGGCATAAGGGATGTTGTGCATGATGACCTGCGTTGCCCAGAGCGGATCGTTCATGGCCTTGCGGCCATATTTGGTGAGCTTGATCTGCGTCGTTGTGGTCTTGAGCCAATCCAGGTCCGTGAGGAATCCGCGCAGGTTCAGCAGCGGCTGGTGGTAGTCCTCGCGCTTAACATCATCAAAATCATTGGGGCTGTTCAGGCCTTCCTTGAGGCGGGCGACAGCCGCCTGCTTCAGGTAGCCGGCCCCGGTGAGGCGCGGAAATTCTTCGATGACCTCGAGGTATTCGCGCACGCGTTGGCCTACGTGGGCGGCGATGGCGTCGTCAAGCGCCGGCAGCTCATAGTCGGGACGCAGCTCCGGGTAGGCCTCGTGGATTTCCGCGCGCCATTCCTCCAGCATCTCCGAGGACGGCACCGGGATGTCCTCGAAGGGAGTGGAGCGGAAAGGATCAAGGGGGAGATCCCCGGGCAGCGCGGGCTTGGTGCCGCCTTCCAGGTTGGCGGCCTCCGTGCCCATGGTGGCCAGGCGCTGTGCTACTGCCGGCGGGAAGAACGTGGTGAGGCGCTGATGGATTTGGTCCAGTGTGTAGTTGGGGAAGAGCGCGAAAATGCGCTCCATGTTGTCGGTAGGAACAGCCATGTAGGCCATGGTCGCTTGGACATCGAGGACCACCTTGAACATCGCCTCGGCACTGCCCAGCTCACTCATGAGATCGGGGCCTTCACCGGCGATGAGGGCTGGCAGACCCATGACGACGCGCGAGGTGTCCGCCACGCTGATGCTGATATTCCATGCGCCGTCCGAGGGATGGTAGTGCGCTACTTCCCGGAATGTTTCGAAAAAGTCCTGGTCAATGATGGTGAGGACGTCGATTGGCGTGCCTTCTTCACCCACGAGGATTCCCGGGTGAGAGGGCTCAAGGCCGAGCGCGGCGTGGACGATGATCATCATCTCGCCCACGGTGAGTTCCGCGGGGGCGGCGACAAAGCGGGCCGTGGTGAAGAAAGGATTCTCCACGTCGATACGGACATTCCTAGCGAGGTTCATAGTGCCCGACAGTATTAGAAAACCGTGCTATTCGCGCGCCAAAGCTTCGCCCACGCGCTTGCCAGAATGGATGCACCCGCCCAGGAAGGTGCCTTCCAGCGCATTCTTGCCGTGCATGCCGCCACCGCCGAAACCAGAGGCCTCGCCGCAAGCATAGAGGCCGGGGAGTACCGTTCCATCGGGATTGAGGCACTGGCCGTCCAGGTTGGTCTCCAGGCCACCTAGCGTCTTGCGGGTGAGGAACTTCAAACGTACTGCGATGAGAGGACCCTTGGTTTCGTCCAGGATGCGGTGTGGGGGAGCAACGCGAATGAGCTTATCGCCTAAGAATCCGCGGGCAACGCGGAGGTAGTTGACTTGGGCGTCTTTGCTGAAGGGATTATCCAGCTGGGAATCGCGATTTTCCAGGACTTTTCTAAGTTGGGTTACCTCAATGGTGGGGGAGCCCTCAGGCGCAATGCGGTTCATTCCGGCAACGAGATCCTCCAGGTCATCTTCTACGACCCAATCGATTCCGTTCTCCATGAAAGCTTTGACTGCCACGTGTGTGCCGGGGCCTAGCTTGCCGGCGAGCTTCTTGAACTCCTTGTCCGTCAAATCCGGGTTCTGCTCCGAGCCGGAGAAGATGAACTCCTTGTCCACGATGGCCTGGTTGAGCACGAACCAGGAGTAACCGTGCCCGGTCTGGCCAATGTGGGCCAAGGCCGCAAGGTTATCGGTGCCGGGGAAAAGGTTGGTGGGCAGGCGGTTGCCTTCGGCGTCGAGCCATAGTGCTGACGGTCCGGGGATAATACGGATGCCGTGGCCGGGCCAGATGGAATTCCAGTTGGTCATGCCCTCGGTGTAGGCCCACATGCGGTCCGTGTTGACCACCGAGGCGCCCGCCTGCTGGGCGATGTCTATGCCACGGCCGTCGACATGCGCGGGAACGCCCGTGACCAGTTCCTCCGGGCATTCGCCCCAGCGCTGCGTCGGCCACATGCGGCGGACCTTGTCCAGGTTGCCGCCGATGCCGCCGGTGGCGATGACGACAGCAGAGCCGCGCAGCTCGAAGTGCTTGACCACTTCTCTCGAGCTCGCCTCACCGCGTGGCTGGCTGGTGGGGGAGAGGACGCTGCCGCGCACGCCGACGACGCGCGGGCTGCCAGCGTCGTCGTTTTCGACGACGAGCTCGTCCACGCGGTGGCGGAAATGGAATTCGACCTGGCCTTGTTCTTCTGCTTTAAGGAGCGGCTCGCGGAAGACGCGCACGACCTCCGGGCCCGTGCCCCAGGTGAGGTGGAAACGCGGGACGGAGTTGCCGTGGCCGGAGGCATCGCCCGAACCGCGCTCGGCCCAGCCGATGGTGGGCAGCACGTTGAGGCCTAGGCCTTTGAGGTACGTGCGTTTCTCATTAGCGGCAAAGCGTACGTATTCGCGGCCCCATTTCGCGCCCCAAAAATCGTGCCGGTCATCCTCGGTCACTGGGTCATAGTCGGCAGAGTTGGCCCAGTCGCGCCAGGCCAATTCTTCGGAGTCCTTGACCCGCATCATCTTCTGCTCGGGGGAGTCGACATAAAACAGCCCGCCGAGGGACCAGAAGGCCTGGCCGCCTAGGTTATTGCGGTTTTCTTGTTCGAGGAAGATGACGTGCTTTCCGCCCTTGAGGGCCTCATAGCCGGCGACCATGCCGGCGAGGCCGCTGCCGACGATGATGACGGAGCCAGTGACCAAGTTAGTTTCTTTCATGACAGTAATGATAAAAGAAACCGGACTCGATTGTGTGACTTGGCTCGCACACAAGTGGTGCAGTTTGGGTGTGTGACTCTGCATGATTTCCACCTTCAGCGCTCAGCTACTTTCCGGGATCCAATGCTTCGGACGAGGAGCCGGGCGTTGAGGGGTAGTAGTGGTTTTGAGGTCCTAGCCATGGGGTTTCGGAAGGGATAAAGAACTAGAAATAAGTATTCAAAACGGTACCTATAGGTTGGCAGTTAGGCTATGCTTCTCGCTAATACTCGTCGTACGCGGCCCGTATAAACAATTCCTAGGGTCTCGCCGTGCGCGATATTTGCTCAAGAAGAAAGTTCTCTCATGACCACATCAACCCCGCATAAGACTCGCTCGACACGCGATACTTTTAATACGCGCTTTGTCTTCCTCATGGCCGCCATCGGATCCGCCGTCGGCCTGGGTAACATCTGGCGCTTTCCCTACGTTGCCTATGACAACGGTGGCGGCGCCTTCCTCATCCCGTACATGGTTGCCTTGCTCACCGCCGGTATTCCTATCCTGTGGTTCGACTTGGCCATTGGTCACCGCTTCCGTGGTTCTGCACCGCTAGCATTCCGCCGTATCAGCAGCCGCTGGGAGGGAATCGGTTGGTTCAAGGTCGGCGTGAACTTCTTCATCGCCATCTACTACGCTGCCATCATTGCGTGGGCGGCGCTCTACACCATCAAGTCTGTGAACCAGGCGTGGGGCGAGGATCCATCAACGTACTTTATGAGCGACTTCCTCCAAGCAAACCCGGAGGCAACCTACTCGGGCCACGTCGTCCCCGCCATTCTCGGCGTCATGATCCTCGTGTGGATCGTCTGCATCGCCACGTTGGCCACGAGCATCAACAAGGGCATCGGTAAGCTGACCTCCATTTTCCTGCCGGTCCTGGCCGTCATGTTCATCATTCTGGTGATCCGCGCCTTCTTCCTCGACGGCGCCGCCGAGGGTCTCAACGCCTTCTTCACTCCGGATTGGTCCGTGCTGAGCAACCCATCGGTGTGGATCGCCGCCTATGGGCAGATTTTCTTCTCCCTGTCCATTGGTTTCGGCATCATGATCACCTACGCCTCCTACCTCAAGCCGCGCACCAACCTCACCAATACGGGTCTGGTTACCGCCTTTGCAAACTCCTCCTTCGAGGTTCTCGCCGGCATCGGCGTTTTCGCCACCCTGGGCTACATGGCTGCCCAGCAGGGCGTGGCCGTGGATGAGGTGGTGTCCTCCGGTATCGGCCTGGCCTTCATCGCTTTCCCGACGATCATCAACCTCATGCCGCTCGGCGGACTGTTTGGTGTCCTCTTCTTCGGCTCCCTCTTCCTGGCTGGTGTGACCTCGTTGATTTCTATCATGGAGGTCGTCGTCTCTGCTGTGGCAGATAAGTTCAACGTCTCTCGCCGCGTTTCTGCCATCACCGTTGGCGGCACCATGGCGGTCGTGTCCTGCTTCCTGTTCTCCACCTCCTCGGGCCTGGTCACCCTGGACATCATGGATAAGTTCACCAACAACCTGGGCATCGTCTTCGGCGCCATCTGTGCCCTAGTGGTCGTCGGCTGGGTCACCGCTCGCCGCCGCGAGATCCAGCAGCACCTCAACGCCGTCTCGCACTTCAAGGTCGGTGGCTTCTGGCAGTTCCTGACCTTCATCGCCACCCCGCTGCTGCTCGTCTACTTCTTGGTCAACGAGATCATCACGATTGCCCGCGAGGGCTATGAGGGCTACTCCTCCACCCAGATTGGGCTCTTCGGCTGGGCAGTGCTGGGCGTCATCCTGCTCGCCAGCTTCGTCATGCCGCTGGTGGCCTTCCGCGGCAACAAGTACCTGGACGGAATGGAGACCTCGGACTACGGCGTTCCTGTGGGCGGCCGCCCGGCCGGCACACCGAACCCGCTTGCCACGGGTAAGCCTGCCGCACCGATCACGGACGACAAGTAACGGCTATTAAGAAAGGAGAACGACAATGACTACAAGCGCAATCCTGCTCTTCATTCTCTTCGTCGTCGTCATCTGGGGCGGACTGGTGGTGTCTTCCATCTGGCTGGCCCGCAGCGACGATAACACCACGGGCGAGCTGGGTGATACCCCCGGCACTGACGACGAATCCCTGTCGCACCGCGTACACCACTAAAAGGGAGCGGGCGGCACACCGCTGCCCAGCTTAAATCTGTCCCAGCCTATATCTCGACCACCGTGCGCCCATGTCGGGAGCCCGCGCGGAGCTCTTGAGCGGCGGTGGCAACATCAGCCAGCGGAACCGTTTCGGTAATAGAGTTCAGCATGTCGAGGTCGAGGTGTTCGTCGAGAAGCTGCCAGGCCTCCTCGCGCACCTCGCGGGGCGCGTCGACCGAATTGCCGCCGGCCAGCACGATGCCGCGCAAAATGAACGGCAGCACCGAAGCGGGAAGGTCCGGGCCGGCTGCCATGCCGGTGGCCGCAACCACACCACCCCAACGCACCTGCGCCAGCACATTCGCTAGGACGGTGGAGCCGGCGGTGTCAATGGCGCCGTCGTACAGCGCCTTCTGCAGCGGACGGCCGGTCTCAGACAGCGCTGCGCGGTCGAGCACGTGATCCGCGCCGAGTGAGGTGAGGTAGTCCGACTGGGATTCCACGCGGCCGGTGACGGCGGTGACCTCGTAGCCGGAAGACTTGAGCAGCTGGACCGCGATGGAGCCCACGCCTCCGGTGGCGCCGGTCACCAAGACATGGCCCTGCGTGGTGCCGTGCGTGCGCAGCTGGTTCACGCAGATAGCGGCGGTGTATCCGGCCGTGCCGATGGCGGCGGCATCGTGAGCGCTGAAGCGTTGGGGCACGGGGATGGTGGCTTCAGCGTTGACGCGCTGGCGGGTGGTGTAGCCGCCATGGCGAAATTCGCCCAAGCCATCGCCGCAGGAGACGACAAGCTGGCCGGGGTCCAGGCGAGAATCAGAAGTCTCCGACACAGTGCCCACGACATCGATGCCGGGGACGAGGGGATTGATGCGCATGACCCCTTTATCGCCCTCCAAGGCCATGGCGTCCTTGTAATTGAGGGAAGAAAACTGCACATCCACGACCGTGTCGCCTTCCCCGAGCAGGGGCTGTTCTTGGAAGGAATGGGTTACTCCGGAATCCGCGCGGGTGACAATGAGTGTGCTCATGGGCACTATCGTACAGAGGATGTGAAGCAGCGTTTTCTGGCTTTTGCTTCAGCTGGCTTCCAGAGAACATAGTTAGGGTGAAGCGCATGACTGGGATAGAAGCTCAACACCCGCGCAATAGGCTGCGGCCCGCGCCGGATTCATATCCGCACCTGCGTCGTGATTCCTTCCTGGTCACGGCCCTGTCCTTGGTGGTCGTGATGTTGGCGACGGTGGGCAAACCCTTTATGGATATCCCCGGCGTGGTGGATGGTTCCGCACATGCGGTACGCCAGGTTAATACACAGCTCTTTGGTGGTTTTGAGAACGCCTCCGTGTGGTACGGCGCGTGGACCGATCTGATAGGAAACATCGCTCTTTTCATGCCGCTGGGCGCGGCGATCTACGTGGCCGGGCGCGACCGTGCCAGGATTCGCTGGGGCCTGGGCGGGGCGATGCTGATCGGCCTCGTAGTCAGCCTCTGCATTGAAAGCGCCCAGTACATCTTTGCCCTGGGCTTTAGCGATGTCGATGACCTTCTCTACAACACCGTGGGCTCTGTTTTCGGCGCCGCACTCATGGCGCGTATGGGGCGCGAAGAACAGATGAAGATCCTGCGCCGCCTAGGTTTTCTCCTTGCGCTGGCAGCGGTGGTGCTCCTCGCCATGGTGGCGTTGTAGCGCCTAGTGGGTAGAGCGAACGAGCTTGGCGACGTCCCCTGCTACCTGCCGCGCATAGGGTGACACACCAGTAATCGTGGCCGAGCCCGGACCAGTCCACGAGCCATAGCCCACGGGGAAGAAACCTTCCACCGTGGGCTTTCCTTCTGCCAACAGCCCAGGGAACGGGCGTAGCGCTGGGCGGAAGCCGGTGGCCCAGATGAGGTCGCTGAAGCCCTGCTCGGTGAGTTCATTGAGGGAATCGAACATTGGGGTAGTGCCCAACAGCCCGCTATCCCGGGCCTTGAGGACGGGCGGAACCATGACGATATCGCCGAGCTCCGACTCCGATCCGGGATCGGGCTCCCCCTTTGCTAAGGCGAGCATACGCTGCCGGTTGCGGCTAAAGAGCACGCGGCCATCCACGTCATCCGGCATCCACCGCGGCGGATGCGTGGTAAACCACGTGGTGTCCACGCCTTTCAAGGCAAGCTCGGCGGCGATTTGGGCACCCGAGTTGCCTGCGCCCACGACGGCGACGCGCTGGGTTTCTGGCTGCGTTCCGGGGAGAAACGGCGCAGGGCCGGGGTAGTTCGCCGTGTGCCATTGGCGGCCAGCAAATTCACCGGGGTAGAAGGGGATGAACGGCGCGGACCACGTGCCCGTCGCGGCCACGACGGTGCGGGAACGGAATTCACCGTGAGTGGTAAGCAGGCGGAAGCGGGGGTCGTCGTCAAGCACGCGCTCCACCGCCACCCCGTGCCGGACCGGCAGGTCATAGCGCTGCTCATAGCGGGTGAGGTAGTCCACCACATGGGAAGCCGGCGGGAAACCCGGGTAAGAAGGCATGGGCCAGCCGGGCAGCGTGGAGGATTGGGCATCGCTAAAGAGCGTGAGTGAGTCCCACACGTGCTGCCAGGCCCCGCCGGGGGAGGAGTTGGCATCGAGGATGAGGAAATCGAGCTTCTGACGGCGCAGGTAATAGCCGGTGGCCAGGCCGGATTGGCCGCCACCCACGACGATGCAATCGTACGTATGCATTTATTGGATGAGCTTCCGTTCGCGGGCAGCGGAGACGGCCGCCGTGCGGGTTTCTACGCCCAGCTTTTGATAGACGTGAATCAAGTGGGTCTTGACCGTGGCCTCGGAGATGAAGAGCCGTTGGGCAATCTGCTTGTTGGAATCTCCCGTTGACAGCGCCTGCAGGATCTCCAGTTCACGCGCGGACAGCGCGGTCTCCGGCTGCGCCAAGCGCTCCGCCAGAAGGTTGGTGACCTCAGGTGCCAAGGTCCGCTTTCCCGCAGCTGTGTCGAGGACCGCGGTGTGCAGCGTTTCCTCGGGGGCGTCCTTGAGCAGGTAGCCCAATGCGCCCGCCTCCACGGCGGCCAGGATATCCGCCTGTGTGTCATAGGTGGTCAGGATGAGCACCGGTGGCCCATCGAGCTCGCGCACGCGCCGGGTGGCGGCGATGCCATCGACGTCTGGCATCTGAATATCGCAGACAACCACATCGATGTGGGGAACATCAGCATCCGTCAGCTGCTCGACGGTCGAGCCGTCGGAGCCTTCCAACACCACCTCGATGTCGGGGAAGGCGTTAAGAATCGCGCGCAGCCCGGCGCGGACCACGGGGTGATCATCGATGAGCATCACGTTGACCATTGCTGCTGCTTCCTGTTGGGATTCGCACCGCGAGCGCGGTGCCGACGGGTGAAGATTCTACCTGGACGCTGCCGCCGACGCTGCGAACACGCTGCTCCAGGCCGGTCAGCCCGAAGCCACGTGGCCCTTCGATGCCGCGGCCGTCGTCGACCACATCGAGGATGATTCCATCCTCGAAAGAGCCGAGGGTGACCACGGCCTTGTCGGCATCGGCGTGTTTCATGACGTTGGTCAGCCCTTCCCGCGCGGCGCGCAAGATGACGTGGGAAAACTCGGTGGGGACGTCCGCACTGCCAGTGAGCTTGAGCCCGAAGCGGGTGCGTAGCCCCAGGCCCTTGGCTTGGGCTTGGAGCTCATCCACGAGGGAGCGCAGTTCCGCGTCGAGGGAGGAGGCAGGGGCTGCGAGCTCTTTGACGAAGCGCCGAGCCTCGGCCAGATTATCCTGGGCCACCTTTTCAATGAGTGCGAGCTGCTCGGTCACGTCCTGTTGCGCGGACGTGTTCTTGGCGGCGCGGCTGAGCAGGACGATGGAGGACAGCCCCTGTGCCACGGTGTCGTGGATTTCGCGGGAGAGCCGCTCCCGTTCCTCGAGGCGCCCGGCTTGGTGCTCACTGGCGGCCAGCTCCTCCTGGGTCTCACGCAGCTGCTTGGCGACGGCCGCGTGGTGCGCCGCCTCCGCCTGAACCCGGCGGGCGGCGTGGTAGACGGCCACGGCGAAACAGGTGCCAATGAACGGCCCGATGGCCGCGGCCGCGGTCCAGAATTGCGGGTGGATCCACGCGGGGACGAAGGCGGCGACGGCCCACAGCACCACGCTGGCGACGATTCCCGGCCAGAAGGGAAGCGCATGGATAAAGACGAAGACCAGCGGGAACTCGAGCCACATGAAGTCTTGGGCGTGTACCATAAGCCCGATCCACAGCAGGCACAGAGCGGCGAGCCACAGCGTGGTGGGGACGGGGCGGGTGATGGTGCGGGAACCGAAGATGGCAAACCCCGTGTAGACCACTGCGAGTGCGATGGAGAGGCCGAGGGCGCGGGCGTCGAGACGGCCATCGGCCCATGCGCGCAGCACTCCAAACACGAGGAGAAAACCGAACATGGTGTGCAGTCCCACGGTCCACAGTTTGTTGCTCATCATCACGGCAGTCCAGCTTATCCGCTGGCTGGTCGAGGGCGAATCAACCAACTGGTTGAGTGGAGGTTCAACTGGCTACCCGATTACTTTCAGCGCACGCACACGCAGGATTAATAGTATGTTCCTGGCATTAAGAGAGATAGTCACCGCCCGCGGTCGGTTCTTCCTGATCGGCGGCGTCGTGGCTCTAATTACGTTGTTGCTCGTTATGTTGTCCGGCCTGACCCAAGGCCTGTCCAAGCAGAATACTTCCGCCCTTGAGGCACTCGGGGAGCAGACTCCGAACGTGACCTTTTCGACGGAAGATCCCTCCTTCACCGAGTCGGAGATCTTTGCCGAGGATGTGCCTGCCTCTGGTATTCCGCTGGGTACTTCGCAGACCAAGCTGGAGGGCCACGGCGGCGTGGCGGTCTTCGGCCTGCCCGAAGGTACCCAGATTCCTGGCTCCAGCACCGTGATTCCGGAGGAAGGCATGGTCTTGAGCCAATCCATCGATGAAGAGATGAACGCGCCCTCCCGGGGCACCCTCGGCGGTGTGGATTTGGACGTCACCGCGGTGGTTGAGGATGAGTACTACTCCCACTCCCCGGTGGTGTGGGTCTCTACCGAAACCTGGCAGCAGGTCTCCCATTCTCCTGAGGACATGGTGGGCGTAGCCGTGCTGTCCCCGGAGCCGACCGACACCTCCGTGTCTATGGGCAAGGCCCTGTCCGGTCTTCCGGCTTATAGCTCGGAGCGCGGTTCGCTGCTGACCATGCAAGCCTTCCTCTACGGTATTTCCGCGCTGGTCACTATCGCTTTCCTGAGCATCTGGACCATCCAGCGCACCCGTGACCTGTCCATCCTGCGTGCCCTTGGCGCCAGCGTGAAGTACCTGCTCAAGGATGCCATCGCGCAGGCCGCCATCATCCTGGCGATTGGCGTGGGGGTCGGCGCGCTCGTCGGCTGGCTGCTGGGCCTTGCCGCCCAGGGCGCTGTGCCCTTCGAGGTCTCCGCCATGACCGTCATCGTCCCCGCACTCGGCATTTGGCTGCTCGGTATCGCCGGTGCCTTTCTTGCCACCCGCCGCGTATCCAAAATCAATCCGCTTGACGCCCTAGGAGGCAACGCCTAATGACTACCACTGCTTCTGCCCCTGCACTGTCCCTTCGCGATGTCGTGGTGACCTACCCGGATGGTGAGTCCCGCGTCACAGCGCTGGATAATGTCAGCCTCGACGTCAAGCCGGGCGAGCTCACCGCCGTCATCGGCGAATCCGGTTCCGGCAAGTCCACGCTGCTCTCCGTAGCCGCCGGCCTCATCGAGCCGGACTCCGGCGCCGTGGAGCGAACCGGCTCCCGCGGGCTCATCTTCCAGCAGGCCAACCTGCTGGCCGCCCTTACCGCGCGCGAACAGCTGCTCATCATTGACCACATGGAGGGCCGCAAGCCGCGCCAGGATCGTGCCGATGAGCTGCTCAGCTTCGTGGGCTTGGAGGGCTTTGGGAACCGCCGCATGAACCAGCTTTCTGGTGGTCAGCGCCAACGCGTGAACATTGCTCGTGCTCTCATGGGGCAGCCTTCCGTGTTGCTGGCGGACGAGCCCACCTCCGCCCTCGATTCCAAGCTTTCGCGCGACATTGCCAAGCTACTGCGCGGTGTTACCGAAGACTTCGATACCGCAACCCTGTTTATTACCCACGACCGCAGCTTGCTCGACTATGCCGACACCGTGGTCGAAGTCAAGGACGGAAAACTCTCCGAATACTCCGAGCTAGCCGCGTAAAACCCCTCTCATCTCTCACGTGTTCATACAAAGGGGTAAATTAATACCCCGTTATGATTCGACCCCGCAAGCCCCGAGTAAGCCCAACTGACTACCCGCGCATGCAGCAGTGGACTGCGCTGCATGCGCTCATGTTGAGCATTACCGTGGTGGCCTGCGGGGTCTTTATTGTTGCCGCCCGCAGGATCAAGGGAACCTCCCGCGAGACCTTCATCCGCCGGATGGTGGGCTGGGCCTTGCTGGTGGCGGGTATTGCGTGGACGATCATCTCCTTAGACCCGAAGCAATTCGATATCCGGGAGTCTTTGCCCTTGCACCTGTGTGACGTGCTGCGCCCGATCTTGGCCCTGGGCCTTATCACCGGCAACGAGCATGCCCTGACCTTGACTTACTTCTGGGGCATCATCCTCAACCCGCAGGCCATCATCACCCCGGATGTCATTTATTACTTTTCCCCGCGCTGGCTGCGGTTTGCCACCTACTGGTTTTTCCACATCGTGGCACTTGCCATGCCGCTGGCACTAACCTTTGGTCTTGGTTACCGCCCCACCTGGAAGGGGTACCGCTTCGCCGTCAAGGTCACGCCCGTGTGGATGGCACTGGCCATGGCGGTCAATGCGAAGACCGACGGGAACTATGGTTTCCTTAACCACGCGCCGGGCAGTCCCTCCATCATCAACCTATTCGGCCCATGGCCCGGTTACATCGTGGTGGAGACCCTTGCCGTCGCGGCAGCATGGGCGGGGATGACGTGGCCGTGGGAAAGCACCTCGCTGCGCCGCGGCACGGTGGCGGTCGGCCCGCGCGGGCTCATGCGCAAGTCCGTCGGTACTGCGTCCGGGATCCTGCGCCGGGCCACGGTACGTTTTCGTAGATAGTGGCCCGGAAATCGCAAAATTCTAGGGCTTCGTTGCGAAAACGTACCAAGACGGCGGCGGCCAGGTACGGATCGATCAAATAAGACCCCAAAACTTCGGGCGGATTTTTGGGGTGCTACTTGATCGAAACGTACTTAGTAGCGGAGCTAGCGCCAAGCCAAGGAGCTAGCGCTCGGCGTTGAGGAGCCGCGCGATGGCCTGCGGGATGGCCGCCGCGATCTGGGAGGCAGAACAGGGCGCGAAGCCCTCGGGCGTCTCGGCCGCGATGGCCGCTGCGTGGGCGTGGATGGCGCCGGCGTGGAGAACCTCGGGGATGGTTTCGGCGGAGAGCTGGGCCATGACCGCGCCCAGAATGCCGGAAAGCACGTCCCCGGAGCCTGGGGTCGCGGCAAAGGAGTGACCGGCGTTGAAGGAATACAAAGGCTGGCCCGGCGCGGTGACTCGAGTCAGGCGGCCTTTGAGCAGAATGATGCTGTTTAGCTCTTCGGCTAGCTCGTGGAGGGCGCGGCTCCAGCCGGTAGCCCCATCGGGAGCAGAGCCGAAAGCGGCCTCGTAGAGGCGGCGGAACTCGCCTTCATGCGGGGTGAGGATGGTCAGCGGGTGTTCGGTGACTTTCTGGCGCAAGGAGGTGTTGCGCGCCAGCAGCGTGAGGGCGTCGGCGTCGAGGATGGTGGGAAGTCCCTGCGCCAGTACCTTTCGCAGTTCGGTGGCCGCCGCTGCATCGGTACCGCGGCCGGGGCCCACGACCCAGGCTTGGGCCTGTCCGGCGGAGGCCACATCGGGATGGCAGACCAGCTCGGGGAGAAGGGAAGTAATCGAGTTATCGCCGATGAAGCGCACCATCGAGGGCGTGGCACGTACCGCTGCGGTGGCGCAGAGGATCCCCGCACCTGGGTAGGTATCGCTGCCGGCAGCCAGGGCAACGACGCCCCCGGAATACTTATCCGAGCGCGCGCCTGGTGTGGGATCAACGATGGGGCCGGTGCAGCCAACCGGCCAGGGGCGGGAAGCGCGCCCGCCCGGCAGATCGAGTTCGCCCGGTTGCCACGCATAAGGTGTCGGCACGGAAGGTTCGTGCGCGATGAAGCCTGCTGGTTCATCCAGTTCGGAGAGGGTCTCGGCAAAGGAGGGCGCGCCGGGCAAGAAGAGATCGGAGACCACAACCTGCCCGCATTCGGCGGCCAGCGCGTGGCCGAGACGCGGCGAGCCGAAGGTGACAGTGACATCGGCGTTAACGGCATCTGCGGCGCAGACTCCCGTGTCGGCATCGACGCCGGTGGGCATGTCGACGGCCAAGACTACGGCCCCGGCAGCGGTGGCCTTGCGGTAGAGCGAGAGCGCGGTGCCGCTTAAGCCCCGGGCGGAGCCGAGGCCAGCGATGGCGTCAATAAGCAGCGCGCTTCCTAATGGCGTGCTGCCTGACGGCAGCGCGCTGTCGGAAGGAAGGACCGTGCCGCCGGCTGCTCGGAACGCGGCGAGGGCCTCCTCGTGGCAGCACTCAGGTATCAGTGCGTGGACGCTCACCCCGCGCGCAGCCAGCTCCGCGCCAGCATAAAGCCCATCCCCACCGTTGCCGCCGGAGCCAGCGAGAACAAGTACTGCCCCAGGCTGTTGCTCCAGCATCACCCACGCGGTTTCTGCCACCGCCGCGGCGGCCAGCTTCATGAGCTGATCCTCATGAGACTGCTGTTCCAGCAGTCGGTTCTCAGCGGCACGAACAGTGGTAACGGTATAAGCAGGGCGCATAACCCACACCCTAGCGCGCGGGTTGGCAGGTGGGGCACCAAAAGAGGTTGCGGCCCTGCATGACCTGCTCCCGGATCTCGGTGCCGCACACGTGGCAGGGTTGCCCGGCGCGGCGGTAGACGTAGACCTCACCGCCATGGTCATCTTTGCGGGGCTCGCGGCCCATGGCCTCCGGGGTATGGGCTTCGCGGACGGTGTCGATGCGGCCGTGCTCGACGCCGTAGTCCATGAGATCGACCAGGTCAGACCAGATGGCGTCAAACTCCGCGCGGTCGAGCTGCTTGCCAGGAATGAAGGGGGAGAGCCCTTGGCGGAAAAGGGCTTCTGCGCGGTAGATATTGCCCACGCCAGCAAAGAGACCTTGGTCCATGAGCTGTGCACCGATGCTGCGTTTCGAGGCATGGACCCGGGACCACAAGGCATCAGGGTCGGCGTCCTTCCGGAGTGGATCCTGGCCCACCTTCGCCACCTTGGCCTGGTACTCATCCTCCGTGATGAGCGTGCAGAACTGCGGGCCGCGCAGGTTCGCGGCTGTTGTTCCGTTATCAATGCGCAGACGGATCTGCCCCCAGACATCGGCAGAAGGCTCAAAGCGCAGGGAGCCAATGAGGCCTAAATGGATATAGATAACGTGGCGCGGGTTATCCGCATCGAAGTGGAGAAAGAGATGCTTGCCAAAGGCTTCGGCGAGTAAGAGGGGTGAGGCGCTGACAAGCGCGGCCTCCGCAGCGAACCGGCCTTGGGGGCTGCTCACGGCTAGCGGCTTGTTACGGAAATCCGCATTGAGTGTGCGGGCAAGGCGGTGAATAACGTGTCCCTCAGGCATGTCAGGAAGTCTACGCGGGGGCTATGCTGCTGTAGACTTTTCGGGTACTACCCGTTGAACGGAAGGGCCTAAATACTATGGGGCGCGCGCTCGGTTTTGATCGTGAAAAATATATTGAACTGCAGTCGGAGCATATTAACGCTCGGCGCAAAGAAATCGGCGGGAAGCTCTACCTTGAGATGGGCGGCAAGCTTTTCGATGACATGCACGCCTCCCGCGTGCTGCCCGGTTTCACCCCGGATAACAAGATTGCGATGCTCGAGCGCATCAAGGATGACGTAGAAATCCTCGTCTGCATCAACGCCAAGGACATCGAGCGCCAGAAGATGCGCGGTGACCTGGGTATCCTCTACGAAGATGATGTGCTGCGGCTTGTCGACGTCTTCCGGGACCGCGGCTTCCTGGTCAATAACATTGTCATGACCCAGCTCGAGGACGGCAATAGCCAGGCGGAGGCTTTCATCGAGCGCCTCGAGCGCCTGGGACTGACCGTGGCGCGTCACCGCATCATCCCGGGTTATCCCGCCAACATCGACCTCATCGTCTCCGAGGATGGCCTGGGCAAGAACGACTACGTGGAGACCACCCGTGATCTCGTGGTGGTCACCGCGCCGGGGCCGGGCTCCGGCAAGCTGGCTACCGCGCTCTCGCAGGTCTACCACGAGAATCTGCGCGGCGTGCCAGCAGGCTATGCCAAGTTCGAGACCTTCCCCATCTGGAACCTCCCGCTGGATCACCCGGTGAACCTGGCATACGAGGCCGCCACCGTGGACCTTAACGACGCCAACGTCATCGACCACTTCCACCTCTCCGCGCACGGCGAATCCACGGTGAACTACAACCGCGACGTCGAGGCCTTCCCGCTGCTGAAGTCCCTGTTGGAGCGCCTGACCGGCACCGTGCCCTACCAGTCCCCGACGGACATGGGCGTGAACATGGTGGGCTTTTGCATCACCGATGACGAAGTCTGCCGCGAAGCCTCCCAGCAGGAGATCATCCGCCGCTACTTCAAGACTTTGGTGGAGGAAGCCCGCAACGGCCTCGACACCACGCAGTCTGAGCGCGCGGCCGTAGTCATGGCGAAGGCCGGCATCAAGTCCACCGACCGTCCGGTTGTGCTCCCAGCGCGTGAGAAAGCGGAGGAGACCGACGGCCCGGCAGCCGCGCTGCAGCTTCACGACGGCACCATCATCACCGGCCGCACCTCCCCGTTGCTGGGCTGCTCCGCAGCCGCGCTGCTCAATGCACTCAAGCACCTCGCTGGCATTGATGATGACCTGCACTTGTTGTCCCCGGAATCCATCGAGCCCATCCAGACGTTGAAGACTAAGCACCTGGGTTCACAGAACCCGCGCCTGCACACCGACGAGGTCCTCATCGCGCTGTCGGTATCCGCGGCGAAGGACGAGAATGCCCGCCGCGCGCTCGATGCACTGAAGGAGCTTCAGGGTTGCGATGTTCACACCACCACCATCTTGGGTTCGGTGGATGAGGGCATCTTCCGCAACCTGGGCGTCCTGGTGACCTCCGATCCGGTCTTTGCCCGCAAGAGCGCGCTGTACCAGAAGCGTTAAATCCCACTCGCCGGACGTTGACTGAAAGCGCCACCACGTAAGGCATTTCCCCAGACCTAAAACCCGCAACCTGCAGGTGGGCGTCGCCAAGCGCTTGCCGACGCCCACCTGCCCACCTGGGAGTTTCGGGATCGAGGTCTGGGGCTTTGGTTTAAAAGCGGTTGTAGTGCTGGGCCCAAAAGATTGGGGATCTTGCCACTAGCAGGCCTAGACTTGCGGGCGTGACTATTGGCAAGATTCTCCTCTACTACTGCTTTACTCCCATCGAGGACCCCACCGCGATCATGCTGTGGCAGCGATCCCTGTGCGAGAAGCTCGGGCTCAAGGGCCGCATCCTCATCTCGGAGCACGGTATTAACGGCACCGTGGGCGGGGACATGGATGCGTGCAAGCGCTATGTGCGCGAAACCCGTGAGTACCCGGGATTTAAGAAGATGGAGTTCAAGTGGTCCGAGGGTAGCGCGGAAGACTTTCCGCGCCTCTCGGTCAAGGTCCGCGATGAAATCGTGGCCTTCGGCGCGCCGGGCGAGCTCAAAGTGGATGAAAACGGCGTCATCGGTGGTGGTGTCCACCTCAAGCCCGAAGAGGTCAACAAGCTGGTGGAGGAGCGCGGCGAGGAGGTCGTCTTCTTCGACGGGCGCAACGCCATGGAGGCGGAAATCGGCAAATTCAAGAATGCCGTGGTGCCGGACGTGCGCACGACCCACGACTTCATTGCTGAACTTGAATCCGGCAAATATGACTGGATGAAGGATAAGCCCGTGGTTTCCTACTGCACGGGTGGCATTCGTTGCGAGATCCTCTCCGCCTTAATGAAGAACCGAGGCTTTAACGAGGTTTATCAAATTGACGGCGGCATCGTCCGCTATGGCGAGAAGTACGGCAACGATGGCCTGTGGGAAGGCTCGATGTACGTCTTTGACAAGCGCATGCATCACGAGTTTGGCCAGGGCTTAGAGGATCCGGGCTTTATTCAGCTCGGCCACTGCGTGCATTGTGGGAAGGGGACGAATACCTTCCATAACTGTATTAATGAGGACACGTGCCGCAAGCAGGTGCTCATCTGCGATGACTGCATCCAGCACGTGGAAACGCAGCACTGCGGCCGGCCGGATTGCGCCGAGGTGGCTGCCGCCCAAGCGCAGGGTTAGTTTTCGAGCACCGGGGCCAGCAGGATCTGGATATCGTTGATGCACCAGATCATGAAGTTGCCGGCCATGACCCAGAAGATGGCCATCCAGCCGCGCCAGCGCACGTAGGCTTTGAGCTTGCGCACCATGATGACTGCGCAGCCGATCATGCCAATGAACGGGATGATTAGCGTCGTCGTGGCGAACACGGTGCGCTGGGTCCTCGTGCAGAGCCAAGCGGCGTATTCGGCCTGGAGGCAATTGGTTGTGGTCCCGGCGACCTTGAAGAGGCCCGCGAGGAGAAGCGCATAGAGCGCCGAACCGACGAGGATGAAAATCATAAACCACAGCGCTTGGCGCGAGGAACGGCGGTTGGCCTCGGCGACGGTGAGGGGATCGGGTTCGTCGGCAAGCTCGTCAAAGCTGCGGGGCTCTGGGCGAGGCAGGTTCGTATAGTCCGCGTCGGACGTGAGATCGTTTTCGGGGTGCTCGGCTGCCATGGTTTGTCAGTCTAACGTGCTTCTTTATCGTAGGTACTGGGACAGACCAGTACTGGAACGCCCAAGTGGGGAAGCAACTCGGTGGCGGTGCTGCCAATGAAGACGCGTTCGATGGGCCCCATGGGAGCGGAACCCAAGCAGAGCAGGTCGCCCTTCTTCCACTTCAGTGAATCCACCGCGCCGGACCAGCCATGGCCACTGCCGATGGCCGTCGTGACCGATACCTCCGGGTAGGTCTCCGCGATGAGATCGTGGGCGCGGTCCAACAGTGAGAGCGAGTGCTCACGCCAATTCGGTGCATCGGGGGGAAAGGTCGGAGAATATTCGAGGGGGACGTCGACCAGCCCCTTGGCGGAAAACGCCAGGATACGCAGGGGGATTCCGCCGCGCTGCGCAATGCATGCGGCATGCAGCAGGGCGGGGTCGTCGGCATTGCCCAAGTCCGTAAAGGCGAAATTGATGCGGGTGACGCCGTGCTTGGACAGCTTGATACCACGCGGGATGAGCCCCACGGGGAGGGGCGAGTAGTGTAGAAGCGCGTCGGCAGTAGATCCCGAGAAGAAACGGCCCTTCGGCGCGGATTGATTGGCTCCAAGGAGGATGACGCTCGCCTTGAAGTCCTTAGCCGCCTGTTCCAAGAGCTGGGGGCGAGAGGGCCCTGCCAAGAGAACGGAGACATTCTTATCGAGCTGCTCCTTGTCCACCCCGGCTTCGTTCAAGGCCTGCTTGACAGCGCGTTCGCAGGTCGCGCGTTCCTTCTTGAACCACTTCTTGTAGGAACCGCTGAGCTTGCTGAGCGACGTCACGGTGAGGGGCTGCGAAATGGTTGAAACCACGCGAATCCGAACGGAGGTGGAACGTGCGAGCCACGCGGCAAACTCGATGGCCTCCGTGCCGGTGGAGCTAGGACTCCACGACACGAGGACGCGGAGCGGAGGGAGCTGGTCGTCCGGGGAGCATGGCCCTTCCGCAGGGTGTGAAGAATTCTTAGCCATTCAATAAAAAGTTCGGGGTCGTTTTCTTCATTATCGACCCTTCATGCCGGAAAATAAAATCCGCTCTACCGGCACTTTTTGGTCTATTTCCCTTCCATGATTGGACGGTAGACATCGGCAAGCTTGGAGATGAGATTGACCAAAGCGTCAGCGTCCTTGATATCCTCTGGGTCGAGCCAGCGTAGGATCTCAGCCAAAGCCGCCGCGCGCTGGCGGGAGACGATTGTCAGCTCGGATTCCCCAAGCTGGGTAAGGGCGACAAGTACGCCGCGGCGGTCTTTTTCATCGCGGTGTCGTTCCACGAAGCCTTGACGCTCCAATTGGTACAGCGCATTGGAGGCGGTAGGCATCCGGATGAGCTCTGCCTGGGCGATGGTGCTCACGCGCGAAGGGCCGCGCATGCGCAGCTGGTTCATGATGGAGACCTGCGACGTGGTGAGGGATGTGCCTTCTGTCGTGCGCTGGAAAATGAGCATGAGTTTGTTGAGCGCGGGCTGGATCTGGCGGGCGACTTCCAGGGCATCCTCGTAAGGGATGGGGGATTCGATAGTTTCTTCACTCATGGAAAATAAGTGTAGCTAGTAATTTCGCGGAGCGGTAGTTAGCCGATTAAAAAATTTGGTTTCCCACCGCGAAGCACTATGAAAGGGCCTAGATTGTTGACGCCGCCGGCACTACACTGTCCGGCGTGAATTCTCCGTCAAAGGCAGAGTCTGCAAAGACAAGGCCAGAAGTGGCCTACCGCAACGAAGTCTCTTATGAATGGGAGCGTGCACAGCATCTGCGTGAGCTTCGCGCGGGAAAGGTGACGCGCGAAGAGCTATGCGATGCCGACTTTCTCCTTCGCGCGGCGGCGGAACACCATGGCGTCGACATGCGCAAGCCGTGCCCGGTGTGTGAATCAGACATGCGACTGACCCGTTGGGTTTATGGAGATGCTTTAAAACGCCGGGCGGGAAGTGCGCGGAGCGCTGCGGAAATTGCGGACATGGCCGCAGAAGGGCTGGAATTTACCGTGCACTTCGTGGAAGTGTGTCCGGCGTGCCGCTGGAATCATCTGCTTCGAGCCGCCACGGTCTATGCTCTAGGGTAGTTTTGGCTTCCCAGTTCGCGCCGGTAAGCTGCATATATTTACAGTTTCTGTACAGGATTGATGAGGACACGGATCAGTGACCGAGAAGGAAACCTCTGGGCGAAAGGCCGGTAAACGTCGGAAGAGCCCCTCGCGCAGCGCACGACATTCATCCAGCTCTAAACGCCGCTGGCCGTGGATCGTGCTGGCTGTTTTGTTTGTACTAGTGGGCATTCCTGCCCTGCTCTTCGGCTACGCGTATACGCAATACGACGTCCCCGGGCCCAAGGAGCTGCAGCCGAGCCAGATCTCCACCATCGTCGCCGGCGATGGTGAAACTCAACTGGCCAAGCTCGTTCCGCCGGAAGGCAACCGCCGTCAGGTGACGTTGGAAGAGATCCCGGATTATGTGGAGGACTCGGTCCTCGCTGCCGAGGACCGTGAGTTCTGGACCAACTCGGGCTTCTCCTTTACTGGTCTGGGCCGCGCCGTCTTGGGCAAGCTCACGGGTGATAGCACCGCCGGTGGTGGTTCCACCATCACCCAGCAATACGTGAAAAACACCCTAGTTGGTGACGAGTATTCCTACGTCCGCAAGATCCGTGAGCTCATCTATTCGGTGAAGATGACCAATGAGTGGGCCAAAGAGGACATCCTGAACGCCTACCTCAACACCGTCTATTTCGGCCGCAATGCCTACGGCATCGAGGCTGCCTCCAATGCCTACTTCAATAAGGACGCCAAGGACCTCACGAAGGAAGAAGGCGCGCTGCTCGCGGGCGTTATCCAGTCACCGTCTGTCCTTGATCCGTGGGTAGATGAGGAACGTTCTCATGCTCGTTGGGACTACGTCATGGATGGCCTCGTTGAGATGGGTGACCTGGATCAGGCTGAACGCGATCAGTTGGTCTTCCCGGAAACTCGCGATCCGTCTGAGTATTCCGCTTACACCGAAGCGCCAGGCGCTTATGGCCACATCAAGAACCAGGTCATCGATGAGCTGTCCCGTGTGGGCATCACCGAGGATCAGCTGGCCACTGGTGGCCTGAAGGTGACGACAACCATTGATATGACCGTCCAGAATGCGTCGACGGATGCTGCTCATGCAGAGCTGGGAGTGCTGCAGGAAGATGCACGTGCAGCGGCGGTCACCATTGACCCGGCTACGGGTGCCGTGCGCGGCTACTATGGCGGCGATGATTCTGGCGGCTGGGATTATGCCAATTCCCCGCTGCAGACAGGTTCAACCTTCAAGATTATGACCCTGGCCGCAGCGCTCCAGCAGGGCATCGATCTCAATACTTATTACTCCTCGGCGCCCTACCAGCTGCCTGGATCGCAGCTCGTGACCAACGACGTGGGTGCCGGCTGCGGTAGCTGCTCCATCGCTGAGGCAATGAAGAATTCTTATAACACGTCCTTCCTGCGCCTCCAGGATGACTTGGAAAACAAGACGCAGGACACCGCGGATATGGCGCATGCGTTGGGCGTGCCGCGCAGTCTTCCGGGGATTGAAAAGACCCTCACTGAAAATGGTGGAACGCCGTACGAGGGCATCGTGCTGGGCCAGTACCAGTCGCGTCCGCTCGATATAGCGACGGCAATGGCCACCTTGACCAACCAAGGCATATGGCATCAGCCGCACTTCGTGGAAAAGGTAGAAAACGCTGCCGGCGAAGTCCTCTACGAGAACCCGACCGACGGCGGTGAACGCCGTGTCTCCGCCAACGTGGCCAACAACGTGATCTCCGCGATGCAGCCAATTGCCGCATGGTCGAATGGCGCGCTAGCTGGCGGGCGCCCGTCTGCGTCTAAGACTGGTACCACGCAGCTGGGTGACACCGGTCAGAACAAAGATGCGTGGATGGTCGGTTCCACGCCCCAGCTGGCTACAGCAGTGTGGGTAGGCACGGCCGACAACACCTCCGCGATTTTCAATCAGTGGGGCGGCATCATGTACGGCTCGGACGCACCGACGAAGATCTGGAAGTCCATCTTGGACACTTCTCTGGCTAACGTCGAGCAGCAGTCCTTCCCGCAGGCGTATCCGATTCACTATGGCGTCGGCAGCTGGGGCTCCGGGTATGTCTATGACCCGAGCCAGAGCACCACGTGGAACCAGGCGCCGGCAAGCCCGGAGAACGAGGGCGACGAGGAAGCGTCAGCCGAAGACGGCGAGCACCACGATGAGGGTCAGGGTGAGACCCCAGACCATCCAGCGCAGCCTGAGCAACCGGCCGAACCCGCAGAGCCCGAGGTCCCTTCACTTGATGACATTCTCAACGGAGATGGACTCGACCAATTACTTGGTCAATAGGAGATTGATCGCCCGGTGAGCTATCACACTACTTCGCGGATCGTGTCTCTCTCATCTGAGTCTATGACCCATAACGCGGTCGACGCCCTGGGTGGGCCGACGGGGCGCTTTGCTCGTTCGGCTTATGCTGGGTGGTGGACACCCTTGCGCGTGGTTATCACCCTGGCGTGGACGTTTTTGGCGTTTGGGTTTTTGAGTAAGGCAACCTGTGCGGGTAGTCGCCGGGGCGAGGATGGCCTCATCAGCCTGAACTGGGATGGCAACCGCCAATACACGGCCTTTTGCTATAACGACATCGTCCCTCTCTATGGTGGGCGCGGACTCGATCAGCCGGGCTTCCCCTATGCCTATTCCTGGGTTGAGGGCGATCTCACCCGCTACATGGAGTACCCAGTACTGGCCGGCCTCTTCCAGGGAGCCGTCGGGTGGCTGGCGCGCACCACCTATCCGGCCGTCGAGTGGCTTGGGATGGCAGATGTCAGCTGGTACTTCGGACTGACCGCGTTCATCATGTCTCTCGTGTGGGTCGGCACCGTGGTGATGGTTTTTCAGCTCACGGGGAACCGGGCATGGGACACCATCCTCATGGCGGCCAGCCCGCTCGTGGTTATTCACGCTTTTACAAACTGGGACATTCCGTCGGTGGCCTTCATGGTGGGTGCGCTACTCGCAGTGACGAAGCGCAAGAATTGGCTTGCCGGTATCCTCATCGGCCTTGGCACGGCCTTTAAATTGTGGCCCCTGTTTATCCTGGGTGCGTTTTTAGTGTTGGCCATCCGCCATAAACGGTGGGCACCTTTCTTCAAGATGATCGTGGCAACCGCTGTGACGTGGCTCGTGGTGAACCTTCCCGTGGCACTGGCCTACCCCGAAGCGTGGGGCGAGTTCTTCAGGCTCAATCAAGAGCGCGGTGCGGAGTGGACCACGATCTATGCGCTGTTGAGTCGCGTGACGGGCGTGGGCTTCGAAGCCGAATTCCTCAACACCTTCTCCCTCGTGGCCTTCCTAGCGTGCTGCGCTGCCATCGCCATTATGGGGCTTACTACGCCGCGTGCGCCACGGGTAGCTGAGATGATCTATCTCATCATCATGGCCTTCCTGATCTTCAACAAAGTGTGGTCGCCGCAGTACTCACTGTGGCTCGTCGTACCGGCACTCTTGGCCCTGCCACGTTGGCGCCTCATCTTTAGCTGGGCGCTTGCCGACGCCCTCCTCTGGCCCATCCTTACCTGGCACATGCTTGGGGCTGAGAATAAGGGCCTGCCGCACGAGATGCTGGATATCGCCGTGATTACTCGTGATGGCTTCATCATTGCCATCGGTGTGCTGATCATCCGTCAGATGTGGGGCAAAGCGGAAGATAAGGTCCGTGCGGCGCACGGCGGTAGGGATCCATTGGCGGGGGATTTTGCGCTATGACTATGACGATCCTGGGCATCATCTCCATCACGCTGGGTTTTATCTGCGTGTTGAGCGCCTATTACCTGTTTCAACGCTCTCAAGACCGCACCTGGCCCATTGTGCTGGGGCTGCTGGCTCTCTTGTTCCTCACTGTGATTCCTGCTGGTGCGGCGATCTTTGTCGCGGCGACACACTAGATGTGGCCGAGGAGATAGGGGATTTCCTTTTCCGCCGGTCAGTGCGGTACTGTGTGAGGGTTGCTTGACGCAACAGACCCTCCTGTCATATCCGCAAAGGTGATATGGCCGATACCAATTACTAGACCATAGGAGGTGATGAGGTCCGTGCGTCACTACGAAGTCATGATCATTCTGGATCCTAATCAGGATGAGCGCACCGTAACCCCGTCCCTAGACAAGTTCCTCGAGGCAATCCGCAAGGATGGCGGCAAAGTCGAAAAGGTTGACGTGTGGGGCAAGCGCCGTCTTGCATACCCGATCAACAAGAAGGAAGAGGGCATCTACGCAGTCGTGGAGCTGGAGTGTGAATCCCACTCCGTTCTCGAGTTCGATCGCCGTCTGAACCTGAACGACTCCATCCTGCGTACCAAGGTTCTGCGCACCGACAGCAAATAGCGGATACTGGGTTTCGAGCAATCCACGTAACCGATATTAAGGAGTAAAGACATGGCTCAGGGAGATACCAACATCACGGTTGTCGGCAATATCGTTGCTGACCCGGAACTGCGCTTCACCCCGGCGGGTGCCGCAGTAGCGAATTTCCGTGTTGCCTCCACCCCGCGTCGCTATAATCAGCAGACTTCCCAGTGGGAGGATGGCGAGGCCATGTTCCTCACCTGCAACGTGTGGCGCCAAGCCGCAGAAAACGTTGCGGAGACCCTGACCAAGGGCATGCGCGTTATCGTTACTGGCCGTTTGCGCCAGCGCTCTTACCAGACGCGTGAGGGCGAGAACCGCACTGTTTTTGAGATTGAGGTCGATGAGGTCGGCCCGTCCCTGCGTTATGCAACCGCTCAGGTTAACCGCAAGTCCGGCAACGGCGGCGGCAACTATGGCGGCCAGCAGCAGGGTGGTGCTAACTACAGCGGTGGCAACCAAGGCGGTTTCTCCGGAAACCAGGGTGGTTTCTCTGGAAACCAGTCCCAGTCCTCTGCCCCGCAGCAGTCCCAGCAGTCGGCTCCGAGCAACGATCCGTGGAATTCGGCACCCCAAGCAGGAAGCTTTGGTGGTGCGGATGCAGAACCCCCGTTCTAAAACTGTCACGCAAGTATTCATTTAACTCAATTGAAAGGCAGGGATCATGAAGCTGATCCTCACCGCTGCCGTTGAGAACCTCGGCGCCCCCGGCGAAATTGTAGAGGTTAAGGACGGCTACGGACGTAACTACCTGCTTCCGCGCGGCCTGGCAATCGTTGCCACCCGCGGTGCTGAGAAGCAGATCGAGGGCATCAAGCGCGCCCAGGAAGCTCGCGCAATCCGCGACCTGGACCATGCACGCGAGATCCGTACCCAGCTGGAGGAGCTCAAGGACGTCAACGTCCCCGTGAAGACCTCCGAGTCCGGCAAGCTCTTTGGCTCCGTGTCCGCAGAGGACATCGTGAAGGCCGTTGCCGCCGCTGGCGGCCCGAAGCT
Source organism: Corynebacterium sp. HMSC062A03 (assembly GCF_001811145.1). Lineage (NCBI taxonomy): Bacteria > Bacillati > Actinomycetota > Actinomycetes > Mycobacteriales > Corynebacteriaceae > Corynebacterium > Corynebacterium sp. HMSC062A03. Next base: position 25,595 of record NZ_KV803669.1, read on the forward strand.
GGACAAGCGCATCGTTGTGCTTCCCAAGGGCCTGGTCAAGAAGACCGGCAACTACCAAGTCGAGCTGAAGCTGCACGCTGACGTTATCGGCAAGGTGAACTTCTCGGTCGTCGCTGCCTAAGAACTAAGGCGCACGACGGTCACCCTCCGTCCGCCCGCGTGTGAGGCGCGGCGCCGGTACGCAGGACGTGACCTTAAGACAACAGCAAGGCTTGAGGCCGTGCTCCTCCCACTATGTGAGGTGGTGAGAGGAAGCACGGCCTCAGGCCGTTTTATGGGCTTTTGGGGATAGAGATTTGGGGAAAGACTCAAACTGTGGATAACTCGCACTATCTGTGGATAACTCGGTGGTGAGTTAACGGTGAATTTACTCACGGCGCACGGTGTTAACCCGCTGGTAGGGGCGATATTCAGTTGGGGGGCCTACTTTTCCACCGGTTTTGTGCGGATTTTCACACTAGGAAAAACCTATCCTGACCAGTGGAAATAATCATCGCAGGTCACAGCGCTGCAAAGTTATCCACAGCCCTGACCTCTGTCTTTGCACACCGTGTCTTTGCTGACCTGGGAATTCCACAGGTCTCTGTGGATAACTATGGGAGTTATGCCCAAGGGGTAGTGTCTTGACCCTCAGCTAGACTGTTGTGTACAACGCGCGGTTGCCGCTCGGCACTGCATCGAAGCCTGGCCGTCCGGCGCGGAGAAGAGTGAGGATTTCAGGCACACGGCCAGGGTGGGATTAATGAACGGTGGGATTAATGAGCAATGACTAATGCCAGTTTTGATGATGACCAGGTTCCACCACCACCGGAGCCGGTAGAGGAGGAACCCCGCCGCTCCTACCGGCAGGAGGAGCCTAAGCGTTACGGCGAATTCCGTCAGCCGCCCGCGGACCGTGAGGCAGAACAAGGCGTCCTTGGTGCTATGCTCCTGAGCCCGAACACGGTCATGGAGGTCATTGAAGAGCTGGAGCCGGAGGATTTTTACTATCCTGCGCACACGCTCATCTACCAGGCCATGATTGACCTTTATGCCGCAGGCACCGACATTGATGCGGTGATTGTGGCGGCCCGACTCGATCGATATAACAACCTCGAGCGCGTTGGCGGTGCGCCCTACCTGCATACCCTGTTGGCCACGGTGCCAACCGCTGCCAACGCCCGCTATTACGCGGAGATTGTCGCGGAGAAGGCGGTGCTGCGCAAGCTGGTGGACGCTGGAACAAGAGTCGTCCAACTCGGCTTCCAAGGCTCCGAAGACATGGAGATTGAGTCCGTGCTGGACCGCGCCCAGCAGGAAGTTTTCGCTGTCGCGCAGAAGAAAACGACCGAGGATTACCGTGCGCTGAGTGATCTCATCGATCCCACCATTGATGAACTCGCCGCCCTGCAACAAAACGGCGTGGAGTCCGGCGTGCCCACCGGTTTCATCGACCTCGATAACCTGACCAATGGTCTGCGTGCCGGCCAGATGATCATCGTCGCCGCCCGCCCTGGCGTTGGTAAGTCCACGCTGGCCATGGACTTCATGCGCTCGGCATCACTGCAGCATAACAAGACCTCCGTGGTCTTCTCCCTGGAGATGTCTGCCTCAGAGATCGTCATGCGCCTGTTGTCTGCGGAGGCGGAAGTGAAGCTGTCGGATATGCGCGGTGGCCGCGTGTCCACGGAGGATTGGGCCAAGATCGATGATACCCTCAACCGCATCCAGGATGCGCCTCTGTTCATCGATGATTCCCCGAACCTCACCATGATGGAAATTCGCTCGAAGGCCCGCCGCCTCAAGCAGCAGCACGGTCTAGACCTCATTGTGCTGGACTATATGCAGCTGATGTCTTCAGGCAAAAAGGTGGAGTCCCGCCAGCAAGAGGTTTCGGAGTTTTCGCGCCAGCTCAAGCTGTTGGCCAAGGAGCTGGAAGTTCCGCTCATCGCGATTTCGCAGCTGAACCGTGGTCCAGAATCCCGTACCGATAAGAAGCCGCAGCTGGCGGATCTGCGTGAATCCGGCTCGCTTGAGCAGGACGCCGATATGGTTATGCTGCTCTACCGCCCAGACTCACAAGACCGCGATGATCCCCGCGCCGGTGAGGCGGATATCATCCTGGCCAAGCACCGTGGCGGCCCGATCGACACGGTGAAGGTGGCGCACCAGCTGCACTACTCCAAGTTCGTCAACATGGCGCACGGTTAAATTACAGGTCCACGACAGCGTTGGGGTCACCCAACCGTGGGCCGAGGATGACCAAGACCAAGAAGACCGCAGCCGCGGCGAGCGCCAGCCATCGCCACACCGGGAAGAAGCGCTCGCCACAACGCCGGGCGAATGCCGCGCCGATGAGCACGCCGATCGTATTGAAGATGAGGTCATCAATATCAGTGCGTCCTAGCGCGAAGGCATACTGGACTGTTTCCAGTGCCAAACTCAGCGCGAATCCCCACGCGGCCGTTGCCTTGATTGATCGGCACATGCTGAAGACGAGCATGCCTAAAGGAATGAAAAAGGCGGTATTGCCCGCATACTCAAAAAGCGGGCCAAACCAGGTGCCTCCGGAGAACTCATCAAGTGGCACCAAACGCAGGTCACGAACTCGCTGGTTCTCCGGCTTCCAGAGGTAGCCAATCTGATAGAAGGGCTTAAGCGTGGTGAGCGCGGCCATGACCGCGATCCACGCGCCAAGGGCGACCCTATTGAGCAAGGGTCCTGCCCTTGAACTCTGGCAGTGTCAGTGCTGCTACAGCTGCGAGGCCGAAGGCTGCTGCGAACAGCGCGAAGAGCGAGCCCGTTCCTGCCACCGCGATGAGCGGCGGAACGATGAGCGGTGCCAGGATTGATGCGAGTCGGCCGAAGCCAGCTGCCGCACCGGTACCGCGCCCGCGCAGGGCGGTGGGGTAGAGCTCCGGGCCGATGGCGTACAGCGCACCCCACGCGCCAAGGTTGAAGAAGGAGAGCAGGCAACCGGCCAGGATGATCATGGCTTCAGTGTTAGCGAAACCAAAGAACCCGGCCGACAGGGCGGAACCCACGAGGAATATCGCTAGGGTCGAGCGGCGGCCCCAGACCTCGATGAGCCAGCCGGCTGCGGCGTAGCCGGGTAGCTGGGCGAGGGTGATAATCAGCGTGAAGCTGAAGGACTTCACCAGGGAGAAGCCATCCGCGACAAGCAGTGACGGAATCCAAATGAAGGCGCCGTAGTAGGAGAGGTTGACGCAGAACCAGATGGTCCACAGCGCCAGCGTGCGCCCGCGCAAGGACTTTGACCAAATGCTGGTGGCGGTGACATCTTCCTCGGAGTAGGTCGGTGCCGGGGTCGTGCGGTCAATGTCCGCCTCGTCTACCTCGGCCTCAAAGGAAGCGACGATTTCTTCTGCTTCCTCGTGGCGGCCCTTCGACTCTAGGAAGCGCACTGATTCAGGCAAGTGAAGGCGTACATAGAGAGCGTAGAGCGCGGGCACCATGCCGAGCGCTAGGGCCCAGCGCCAGCCGCTTTCCGACGCCCCCACCACGAACGTTCCAATTACCGCAGCGAGGATCCACCCCACCGCCCAGAAGGCCTCCAGCAGAACGACCATGCGCCCGCGCACCTTGAGCGGTGCGAACTCGGAAATCAGCGTGGAGGCCACCGGCAGCTCAGCGCCGAGGCCAAGTCCGATGAAGAAGCGCAGGATGATGAGGAGCGTGAGGCCCGTTGCCAGGGCAGAAGCGCCCGTGGCAAGGCCATAGACCAGCAGGGTCAGAGCAAAAATGTGGCGGCGGCCGAACTTATCGGCCAAGAGGCCGCCGAAGGTGGCGCCCAGGGCCATGCCGATGAAGCCCACGGACGCCAGCCATGAGGACTGGGTCGGTGTGATCCCCCAGTGCACGGCCAAAGCGGCCATGATGAAGGAGATGAGGCCCACGTCCATGGCGTCGAGCGCCCAGCCGATGCCGGAGCCGAAGAGGAGACGTTTGTGTTTTCCAGTGACGGGAAGGCGGTCGAGCCTTTCCGTGCGTGAGATAGAGCGATGATCAAGACGATTCATGCAGGCTAAGTTTACTCCTCGGGGGTAAAGCTTTTCAGCCGCAGAGAATTGGTCACCACAAAGACTGAGCTCAGGGCCATTGCCAACCCCGCCAGTAGGGGGTTGAGCAGGCCAAATGCTGCCACAGGAAGAAGAATAATATTATAGGCGAACGCCCAAAATAGGTTGCCCTTGATGATGCGCAGGGTGCTGCGCGCGAGTCGCACTGCCTCGGCAACGGAGCGCAGGTCGTTGTTCATCACCGTGATATCGGAAGCTTCGATGGCCACGTCGGCTCCCGCGCCCATCGCGATTCCGAGGTCTGCCTGCGCGAGCGCTGCGGCGTCGTTGACGCCATCGCCCACCATGGCCACAGTGCGCCCCTGCTCCTGCAGACGAGCAATAGTATCCACTTTGTCTGCGGGCATGACCTCCGCTGTCACGTTGGCATCATCAATGCCAACGGCTCGCGCCACTGCACGCGCCGCGCCGGCGTTATCCCCGGTGAGTAGGTGAGGTGTAAGTCCTAGCTTGTGCATTGCCGCGATGGCGGTGGCGGAGGATTCCTTGATGCGATCCTGCAGCTCGATGGTGCCTGCCAGGGTGTCACCGACGTAGACGCCGACTTGGGTCCCGGTGCCCTCATAGCCCGCAGGCGGCCGGCCGACTCGCACGTGCGCGCCCTCAATCGTTGCCTCGATGCCTTGGCCGGGAAGCTCGTGGAAGTCTTCGGCTGTGGGGAGCTCGCCGTCGTAAGCCGTGCGGATGGCGCGTGCGATGGGGTGCTCGGAGCCCTGCTCTGCGGCCGCGGCGAGACGAAGAACGTCCTGCTGCGTGTGCCCTGCCGTAGATTGGATTGCTCCCACCGACATCTGGCCTTCCGTGATGGTGCCCGTTTTATCTAGAACGATGGTGTCGATCTGGCGCGTCGATTCCAAAATCTCCGGGCCCTTGATGAGGATTCCCAGTTCGGCGCCGCGCCCGGTGCCCACGAGGATTGCGGTGGGCGTCGCCAAGCCCATGGCGCACGGACACGCGATGATGAGGACGGAGACGGCGGCCACGAAGGCTGGGGCGATACCACCGAACAACAGGTGTGCCACGAGGGCGAGGAGAGCGATGCCGATGACGATCGGGACAAAGACGGCGGCGATGCGGTCCGCGAGACGTTGTACAGGGGCCTTCGAGGTCTGGGCCGCAGTGACCAGCGCGCCCATCTGGGCCAAAACGGTGTCGGAGCCAACGCGGGTGGCGCGCACCTCAAGGCGCCCAGAGGCGTTGATGGTAGCGCCCGTCACCGTGCTGCCGGGTGAAACCTCAACCGGCATTGACTCGCCGGTGAGCAGGGATTCATCCACGGCGGAATGACCGCTGAGAACCACGCCATCGGTGGCGATCTTCTCGCCGGGACGGACCACAAAAACATCGCCTACGTGGAGCTCGCTGGCGGGAATGCGGGTTTCGGTGCCGTCGCGAAGCACGGTGGCTTCTTTAGCCCCCATAGTCAGCAGCGTGGTGAGCGCCTCGGAGGAGCGCCCCTTAGCTTTGAGCTCAAACCACCGTCCAAGCAGCAGGAAGGTGATAACCATGCCGACGGATTCGAGGTAGATGTGGTCCATCTGCGCGTCATTGGAGCGTAGCGTCATGTGCATGGTCATACCGGGCATTCCGGCATCGCCGAAAAAGAGCGCGTAGAGGGACCAACCGAAAGCGGCGGTAGTGCCCAGTGTGATGAGAGTATCCATCGTGGCAGCGCCATGCTTCAGATTGGCCCAGGTAGCGCGGTGGAAGGGTGCTCCGCCGATGACGTAGACGAGTGTCGTGAGCATCAAGCAGGCCCACTGCCAGTGCTGAAACTGCAGGGCCGGGACCATGGAAAGCAGCATCACTGGTAGGGAGAGTGCCGCAGAGAGCAGGGTGCGCTGAAGGATGTCGGAGGCTTCGCTCTCGCGAGCATCCTCCGCCGTGCTTGCTGGTTCCTCCCCCTCACCGTCCATGGTGAAGGCTCCGTAGCCCGCGCCTTCGACGACGTCGATGAGATCGGCGGGCGTCGTCGTTGCAGGGTCATAACTCACGGAGGCAGACTCCGTGGCGAAGTTGACCGTGGCTTCAACGTTGTCGAGTTTGTTGAGTTTGCGCTCGACGCGGGAGGAGCACGACGTACAGGTCATCCCAGTGATGCCGAGGGTGAGGCTGGTAGTCATGGTGTTTAGGCCAATTCGTAGCCGGCTTCGGCGACGGCAGCAGCAACTTGCTCATCGCTAAAACCCTCCCCGGTGACGGTGACTGCGCCGGTGGTGTGGTCGGCAGTAACGTCGGTTACGCCACTGATCTCTGAGATCTCTTCCTTGACGGAAAGCTCGCAGTGGCCACAGGTCATGCCGGTAACGGTGTAGGTTGTGGTGCTCATGGTGATGAATCCTTCTCTCTTCTTAACGGTTAATGCTACTGCCAAGAATATACCCCCCTGGGGTATACGCGCAAGGAATAATCGAGTCTTGTGTACCGTTGAGGGTTGATAGAACCGACAAAAATCCCCGAGACTGATAGGAACAACATGGCAACGATTGACATTACTGAGGACACGTTCCAGGAGACCATCTCTGCCGACGGCATCACGCTCGTCGATGCCTGGGCGGAATGGTGTGGCCCGTGCAAGCGCTTCGGCCCGGTCTTTGAGAAGGCATCTGAAGAGCACCCTGATGCTACGTTTGCCAAGCTGGATACTGAGGCCAACCAGGAGCTATCTGCGAAGCTGCAGATTCAGTCCATCCCTACCTTGATGGTTTTCCGCGATGGCATCCTGGTCTTCCGTGAGGCTGGCGCCCTGCCGCCGGCAGCCCTGGAGGATCTCATCGGCCAGGTTAAGGCCCTCGACATGGACGAAGTCCGCGCCCAGGTGGAGAGCCAGAAGGCGGAATAGTCCCGAAGACTTCTCCTTGGTGCGGAGGGCCAAGTACGCCCGCCGCGCGCGCTTTCCTGTGAGTATCGCTACACTCGCAGGAAAGCGTCTTTCTATATAGGCCACTAATAAGAGCTGCATTAAATACTGTTGCAGGAACCACTAAGGAGTGAGTGCGATGGCAAATCCATTTAGCAAAGGCTGGAAGTATGTGATGGCTTCTTTCGATCAGAAGATCGACGAGAACGCTGACCCCAAGGTCCAGATCCAGCAGGCCGTGGAAGGTGCGAAAGAGCAACATCGCCAGATTTCCGAACATGCGGCGGAGATTATTGGACGCAAAACCCAGCTGGAAATGCAGCTCAACCGCCTGGTGAAGTCCCAGAAGGACTACCAAGACCAGACCCGCCGGGCGCTGGAGCTGGCGGATGCTTCCGAGGATCCGCAGAAGGCCGCCGAGTACAACCAAGCGGCAGAGGTCGTGGCGAGCCAGCTGGTCGCCGTAGAGAATGAGTTGGCCAATCTGAAGTCCCAGCACGAGGCCGCCGCCCAAGCTGCCGAGCAGGCGAAGGCCCAGCAGCAGCAGTCGGAGGCCCGCCTTAAGGAGCAGCTCGCGCAGGTGGACCAGTTGCTGTCCCAGGCTGATCAGGCAGCGATGCAGGAGAAGAACGCTGAGGCCTTGGACTCTATGAACGAGCTCAAGCCCGATGATTCCACGCCAACGTTGGATTCGGTACGCGCCAAGATTGAGAAGCGCTACGCCGATGCCCTCGGCGCTCAGGAGCTGCACCAGGCAACTGGTGGCAGCCGGATTCAGGAGATTTCGGCCGCGGGTCACGATACGGCCGCCGCGTCCCGCTTGGACGAGATTCGCGCCGAGATGGCCAAGAATAAGGAGATCGAAGGTTCCCCCTTCGCTAGCGACCAAGCGCTTGAGACTGGCACCGAAGCTGGTGTTGGTTCCGAATCGGAGACCACCGAGGGCAAGCAGTAGCCACCGCGGACCACATCACCGCATAGAAAAGGGACCTTTGAGAGCGGGCCGCGTAGCGCGGCCTGGGAGTTTCAGCGCCTTATGCTCTCAAAGGTCTCTGTGGTGTTTTAGCTATCTTGCCGGCGGATATTGATGAGCACGCCGCGGATGCCCGAGTGGAAGCCATCGCGCAGGTTGACGCGCTGGGTTTCGGTGAGCGTGTACTCGTGCAGCGTTTCACAGGCGAACTGCAGCAGCGGGCGGTCGATTTCCGGTGGCAGCCCGCCGCCCGATAGCAGGTGAGCCTGGTCGCGTTGATCAGCGCTCGCAGCGTTGTCGAACCACCACGAGGCATATTGCTGTCCCACATCAAAGGGAGACTGGAACCCGGCGGAGCTCCACACTTCTTCAGGGAGCGGAACGTACTTCGAACGTAGCTTGCGGCGCGGTGCCATCATCGACGGCTTTGGCGCGGCCGGCTTGGGAGCAGGCTTCGAGGCTTCGGTGCCTGCTTCCGACTCTTTGTCGGCAGGCTCCTGAGCAGCGGTTCCAGGCTGGGAGGGCTCCTCGTCCTCGGCGGGGACGCTGGGTGCTGCTGACTCGGGGTGAGCGGCCGTGGCCGCCACATCTTGTGCCGCGGCAGAAGGAGTGGCCGGCCCGGGTTTCGGTGCGGAGGGGAAAGCAGCTTGTGCCTCGGTAGGTTCTTCGCATTCCGGAGCGAGCTCGCTAGCGGCATCGCTCACGTCCTCGCTGCCGTCCTCGGAATTCTGGGGTTCGCGGATGGTTGGCGGTAGCGGGCCTTCGAGAACCTCGAGCTCCATTGCATCGGCGAAGTCCTCGCGCGGATCAAGGATTGTGGTGGAATCACACGCATGGCGCAGAGCGGAGGACATTGAATCCCAGCCGAAGCCGTAGAGGTGCACGCGCACGCCGTTATTGACGGCTTCCTGCACTCCGGGGATCATGTCGGCGTCGCCGGAGACCAAAACAAAGTCCGTGACTTGGCCCTTCATAGCGGAGACGATCATGTCGGCGACAAGGCGGGTATCCACCGCTTTTTGGGTGCGGCGCTCGCCCCATTCGATGAGTTGGCCGGTACGCAGCTGCACGCCATCGCAGACGCGCAACGCTCGCTGGTAGCGGTGGGGCCCAGTATCCGGGATTCCGTCATACCAGTATTGGCGGTGAATACGGTTTCCAACCTGGTTCTCAATCATGGAACCAAGGGAGCTGACTACTTCGGGTAAATCAATCTCTAGCTGGGCTCGGGCACCCGTTTCCCATGAGTTATAGAAACTGGCGAGTAGATATGACGTGTCGACGAAGACAAGTGTTCGTTCAAGCATGGCTCCTAAATTCCGTTCTATTTCTTCTAAATAATTTTCTTAGGTCACTTCTGTGAGGTCTTCCAGCCTAAGGCCGGTGTGTTCCAGTGTGCCCCATTAGTCACAAAACGTCGATAACCTTGAGGGAATTCCCAGGTCAAAGTCAGGGCTCGATGCAGTCTTGCCAGGACTAAAGGATGGTTATATGGTTAGTTACATGAGTAACCAACCAGCTAAGGAGTCGGCATGGATAACTCCGCGCAGCCGCTCTTCCGTCAGATAGCTGTGCTCATTGAGGACGCCATTATCGAAGGCACCCTCACCGAAGGGGCACAGGCGCCGTCCACGAACGAGCTGGCCGCCTTCCATAGCATCAATCCCGCCACCGCCCGTAAAGGCCTTTCTCTTCTCGTGGATCTGGGGATCCTCGAAAAGCGCCGGGGCATCGGGATGTTTGTCACCTCAGGTGCAGCCGAAATGATTCGCGCGCGGCGTCGCCAAGAATTTGCAGCCGAGTACGCCGCGCCGCTGATCGACGAAGCCGTGCACCTGGGCTATACCCGCCAGCAGCTCCATGACCTCATTGATCTTGTCGCAGAAAGCCGAGGACTCTACTCATGATTTCCACCCCACACTTCACCTTCGGCGACGGCCTCACACATGGCCTCGTCGGCCCCAACGGTATTGGTAAGACCACGTTGCTACGCAAGATTGCCGGACAGCTGAATGCTTCCGGCATCAAGGTCGATGGCGACAAGCCCTATGACAATGAAAAGGTGCTCAACAAGGTTGTGCTTATGGGTATCGACAACCCCTTGCCCGAAGGCTGGAACGTGAAGAAAGTCTTCACCGTAGCCAGCCTGCGCTGGCCCACCTGGAACAAGGAGCGCGCCGAGGAATTGGTGGAGCGTTTCGAGCTCCCGATGAAGAACTACTCGGGGCTTTCCCGCGGGCAGAAGTCGGCGGCGAGCTTCATTGTCGCGGTGGCTTCGGGGGTGCCGTACATGCTTCTCGACGAACCCTATCTCGGCCTCGACGCTTCCAAGCGGGAAGTATTCTACGAAGTCTTACGCGAGGAGCATGGCCGCACCATCATTGTCTCCACCCACCACCTCAACGAGTTGTCCGGTTTGCTCGATACCGTGGCTTTGATGGGGGAGAGCCCGATCTCCGGACCCATCGATGAGTTCATTGAGGGCGTCGTCCAACTCACCGGCTCTGCCGAAGCCCTCGATCGCGCGCTGGGGCGCCTGCAGCTTCCGGTCCTTGAGCGCGAAACCTCAGCCGTGGCAGACCGCGCGCTTGTCGACGCCCGCCCCAACCACACCACCAACGTCTTCGACATGGCCCAGGAAATGGGTTTGCGTGCCAGCGAGGTATCCCTCGAACAGGCAGTGTTGGCATTGGGGGAGGCATGATGAAGCTCTATAGACATATGGCGCTGAGCTGGAACAGCTTCTTTTTTGCCTTGTGGATTGTTGTCCTTCCGGTGCTGGGAATGGATCGCGGGCAAGGGTGGGCCATTGGTTACTCACTCTTTATGGTCCTTATGGTTTACCTTTCGCAGCCTGATTTCACGCGTTATCTGACCTTTGGGTTGAGCACCCGGGTGTGGAATGGGCACCGGCGAATCAATGCTTCCCTGACGCTTGTGCTCATTCTTGTTAGCGCGCCCTTCGCCTTTCCGTGGTGGACTCTCATCGCGCCAACGGCAGCGTGGATATTCTGCGTGGCCAAGCGCGTCGAGCCATCGCGCATGACCGCGAGCTCCCTCATCGTAGGCAGCGATGGTGATTCTTCGACGGGCTGGTTCTCAGCGTCCCCGGTCTCCCAAATTGTGTTGCGTCCCCAGGTCCGCGCGTGGATGTGGACTGCGATCGGTGTAGCCATCGCAATAGCGATAACCATCGTGGTGAGCAAGCTGTGGGATGCCGCCGTGGGCATCGTGGGTGTCATTGTTACGTTGATTGTCCTGCCGCTAGTTGCTGATTCAATCCGCAGCTCACTCAAAGATGCAGTGGCCTTTGGGCTGCCGCGCGGTGCCTGGGCTAAGGCCACTGTGCTGTGCACGGCAATCCCCGTGGTCCTATCGCTCGTGGCCGATCTGGTAGCGATGATGTGGACCGGCAATCCAGCGGGGTTCACCATCGTGTGTCTTGCTACAACGTCACTACTTTTAAGTTTCGCCATTACCGACAAACCGACGTGGCTTTACACAACTGCGCTAGCGGGAGCAATCGCCATACTGTTCATAGCGTGGCTTATCAATCCCAACGTTGCGATGGGGTGGACGTTCACAGGGATGGCAATCATCTACGTTGTGTGGGTTGCCGCGTATCCCCGGATGGCTAAAAAGACCAACGTGTTTAGCCCGGGCCTCATGGGCTGGTTTGGGTCACGCTGAGCGCCAACCAATGTCGGCGTTAAACGGTTGTCTTTGTGCACTTCAAGAAGGGATAAAAACCTTCTTTGAAGTGCATATTTGTGTTTTTTCAAGGCCGTATGTAACTTTATATGAGTCAGCGCGACCGACAGCGCCCCACAGGAACAGAGGTTCTTGGAGAGAGGCGGTAGGAAAACAGGCCCTGACAACAAATATTTTCTTTACTCGCAGTACTGCGTTTCGCTTAAAGCGGGCCGTATGGCTGTGTGGTGACGATGTCTGAGAACTCAATAGTGTGCCAATGTACTTTTTGTTGGTTGATTTTATTTGTTCTGGCCGTGTTGTGCCGTATGTGTGGCAC
>NZ_KV803670.1:0-307 GCF_001811145.1 Corynebacterium sp. HMSC062A03
TAGAGGAACCTGCACCCGGCGCACAAGCATCAGCGATAAGGCCAATAGCCAGAGCACCAGCAGCAATCAGAGCCACAGCGCCAGCAGCCTGCTGGTGATCAACACCGAAACGCTTCAGCTGCGCATCGATACCAGCCATCTTGCCAGCCAGCGGACCATTGAACACACCAGCCTGCTTCTGCAGCTGAGTATTCAGATCCCGAATCTGCTTGTTAATCGGAGCAACAAAGTCCGACAGACCCGGAATGTTCATCTGCGAAGCCAGACCAACCGGAATCAGGAACAGCAGCGGGATACCAACACCCAA
>NZ_KV803671.1:0-19676 GCF_001811145.1 Corynebacterium sp. HMSC062A03
GACAAAATCAACGCACTCTAAAACCGGAAGGGCCCGAAAAGGACTGCTGCCCATGTGGAATCGATCATTGTGGGCACCACAGCTGCCACGACGGCAAGGCCAACGATGATTCCCAGCCACTGGAGCGGGCCGTTGAGATAGCGAACGTAGATGTGAGAGTCCATGGCGTTCACACTATCGGATGAATACACCCTTCGCGCTCACCGAAGTCGCGGACGGCGACTGATTGAGACCGACGGTGAGCGCGAAGGGCGAAGAATTGCTCACTCGGAGACTCACTGTCAGGCTTAGCACTGCCCTAGTTGCCAAAGTTCTGGCCAGATCTTGCGGCGAGCGCGATGGTTTTGGCAGCTAGGGCAGTTGCGCCGCCTGGGCATGGTTCTGCGCATGCATGAAACCCTCCCCAAACCACGGTGGCTTTCGGCTCAGGGGAACAAGGTTGAGGGGTGCGGCAGGTTGGAAGAACGAAGCCCCAGCAGACATTGCTGCTGGGGCTTGACGTCAAGCTACTCTCCCCGCCGGGCGGTGGAAAGAGAGTGAACCAGTTTACTGGGTGATGTACTGATTGACGATTGGCTGGGTGATGTCCAGGGTGCCGTGCTCGACGTAGTACATGCCGAACATCAAAGCACCAAGCATCACCACGGAAAGAAGCATGGAGGGAATCCACTGAACGAAGACGGATACCCAGCCGTCAGCCTTGTCACGTGCAGCTGCTTCGCGCTGCTCCTGAGCCATATCGCGCTCGACGATCATGTTTAATCCTTTCACTTAGCTCCCCTAGCCAGACTGCATTCTCATGGAATGCCTTCTCTTCACTGCACGGGGGATGCTCGCCCTTTAACACAGAGTATCTTAGCAGTTTATGCAGAGCCGCCCGTAGTTAAACGCAGATCTTTCAGAACGCATCCGCCTTTAGTTTGACGCCGACTGTGGCCTAGACCCCAGGATCCTCATTGTTATTGAGCGCTTCGACGAAGTCTTCACGGTCCTGGAGCATGCTCTCAATATCTTCTTCCGCGCCAATAATCCACAGCTGCGAGGCATCATCGAAGGTTAGTGCGCCCTCCGGATGCTGCTCAAGGGCTGCCTCAAGCGCGGTGGCTTGTTCCTCGGTGAGCTCTTCCAGATCCTCAACCGAACCCACCTGCACGCTGAGTTCCTTCAAGGGAGTGATGCCGTACGTAACGTATTGGCGCTGCGGATGCTCAAACAGTTCTTGTCCCATCATGGTGTGGGAAGGTCACCTCCTGGTGAATTAACGGACGGGCCCTACTCTACCCGCGCCAGGCACGGCTAGTCTGCGTGGAGGCCCAGGCGTTCGTCCGGAACGAAGCCGTCATAGCCCGGAAGATTATTCTCCGACAGGACGCCCTTGCAAAAGCGCAGAAGCGCCGGAACATCGGCAGGATCGAGGTGATCAAACACCATGCGACGCACCGACTCGACGTGCTCAGGAACTGCCGCCTCCAGGCGTTCCCGGCCGGCCTTAGTCATGACGACCTCAACGCCGCGTGCATCGCCTGCGCACTTTTCCTTGCGCACCAAACCGCGCTTTTCCATGCGTGTGATCTGGTGGGAGGCGCGGGAGCGGTCCCACTCCAATTCTGAGCACAACTCGCGCAAACGCAGCATGTGATCGGGTGCCTCCGAAAGCGAGACGAGGACCGCAAACTCCGCCGCGGAGATATCGCTGCAGGCTAAGAGGGTTTCCTCCATGCCGCGATTAATCTTGCGAATGCTGGCGAGAATGTGCCGCCAGAGGTCCTGTTCGCTTTCCGTGAGCCATCGAGTGTCCGCAGTCATGGCTCACACCCTACACTCCATGACTTAAGCGCTTGTAAGTCTCTCCATATCTAGGTCCATGCGCCCCGGTACCCACGAGTAGCGCTGCGGCATACAGGTCAGCACGATGACCTGAGTGTTTTTCCCGGCCTTGCTGAACAACGCCGCCATAAGCTGAAGGCGCTGCGAGTCGGTAGACCCTAACGCGTCGTCGATGACGACGGGAACCGGTTCGCCGGACACTAGCTGAGCGATGGCAAAGCGTGTCAGGATGCTCAGCTGTTCTTTAGCACCGCCGGAGAGCGCGTCGAAGGACACGGTCTCACCGTTACGGCTGCGAGCTTGGACCTTGAGCTCTTCGGAGAGCTCGAAGTCCACGTCACCGCCAAAGACGGTGCGAGCCAAACCATTAAGAGCCGTGACAAAGGGCGCAGCATAGCGCTGGCGGGCGGCGTCGCGGTGGCGCAGCATGAGCGTACGCAGGTAGCGCGCGGCATTCGCACGGCGCTCGACAGCGGCATGGCGCTCACGAGCCACTTCGAGCTCCGCGGCAGCTTTCTCTGCATCCTCAGCTGCACCAGAGTGCATAGTGATAAGCCCGTTAAACTCGCGCATATCGCCAACCGCCGCATTGACCGCTGCGTTCAGCGAATCAACGTGCGTGTGTGCTCCCCTAGCTAGCTGCTCTGCGGTGTCGACATCCACGGTGGACATCTCCTCCAAAGCCGCCTTCTCCTTCGCCAGCTCAGTCCGTGCTGTCTCAATCGCGGCGGTCACCTCGGCATCACTGAGCTGGGCGCGGGCGGCCTCTACGGCTGCGGCCTGAGCATCACGCTGCATCGTGGCCTCCTCCGCACGGACCATCGCCACCTCCAGTGCGGCGCCCGCCTTGTTCTCGCGGTAGGGTGCCAGGGCGCGGTCGAGCTCATCCAGCTTCCTGCGCAGCTCCTCTTCTTCCTGCTCCACGACGTCGAGCTCCCGCGGCTGTGCGGTGGAATCGGTAGAGCCGCCGGGCCCCTCGGTGTCCTCAACATCGGCCGCGCCCGCCTCGAAGCGAGCACGCAACTCACCCAGGTCCTCCCCACCCAGCGCCGCAGTGAGTTCGCGGGCCGCGGTATCGGCAGCGGATGCTAGCTCTACGTGTTTTTCGTTGGTGGCACGGGCAGCCTCCACGTCCTCGCACCCGGCGTCTTCCAGCATGCGTGTGAGCTCCGCGCGGGCTTTCTCCACGCCTTCCTCACCGCTATCGCCCGCACCGGCTGCATAGCGGGCGGTAATGTCGCCGATCTTCAGCGTAGTGCCCTCGCGCAGTTCGACTGCCAGTTCTTGACCGCTCTCCAGCGCACGTTCTTCGCCATCGACGCTAAAGGAGCCCTCGCCAGAAAAGTAAAGCTTGGCCGCCGCAGCCGCGCGCAGGCGCTCCTGGACGGTGACCTCGCGTGCAGCGTCCTCCAAGGCCTGAAGGTTCGGAACGTCGGGAGTCGCGGCCAGTTCACGGCGGCGGGACGCCAAAGTCTCTTCCAGTTTGTTCAGTGCTTCGAGGCGGGTACCCAGGGCCTCGCGTTCAGCGCGTTGCTGCGCGCGGCGGGCGCGCTGGCGCTCCTCGCGCACGGCCTCATAGCGCTGGTGGACCTCGGCGTGCACTTCTTCCAGCTTCGCTCGGGCGGCGGCTTCTTCCTCGGCCCGCTCGCGGGCTTGAATAACCGCTGCGGCGGCACGCTCAGCAGCCGCGGCAGCTGCGGCATGCTCAGCAACCACAGCTTTACGGCGCTCCGCTTCCTTCTCCGCGCGCGTCACAGCCTCCGCCGCCCGAGCCACCGCCGCCTCCTGCGCGGTGACTTTCTCCTGGGCGGCCCGAGCGGCAAGCAGCTCACCGTCACGGCGCTCGCATTCTTCCGCGGCTGCCGGCAGAGCGGCTTCAGCCTCGGCTTTCTTCAGCTCGGCGGCTTCATAGCGCTCCACCACGCCGTCGAGTTCGCGCAGCGCGGCCTCGGCGGCAGCGTGCTTCTCCTCAGCATCCGCCAGCGCAGCAATGGCAGCCTTATAGTCTCCTGCCGGCTTGTCTGTCTTCGCGGTGAAGTACTCCTTATATTCCGCTTCGATGCGCGTGAGCAGTTCAGAATCTTCTGCCGCGGCACTCGCCCCGGTTTCTTCTTCGAGTGCGGCGGTTAGGGAAGGAATGCCCACCGCGGCGATGCCTTGGTGGGGGTCGTCCTGGCGGACGAAGAGGGCGTCGAGAAGCGCGCGGTCCACGTTCTCACTAAGGATGCGCTCCAACTCCCCATCCGCCTCGGCACCGGTCCACTGGCCCGGGCGCGGGGAGAAAACATGCAGCTCCGAGGTGCGCTTCTTCACCCACCGCTTGCGAATACGGAAGCGGTAAGGCCCCACGGTTGCCTCCAGCGTGACCTCAGGTCCCACATCGCGGCCGGCAGGCTGGAGCGCCCTCACCGGCTTGGAATTTGCCGTGTGCTTTTCCGTGAGCACGAAATCGATGGCCTCCACCAGCGTGGACTTTCCAGCTTCGTTCGGCCCACCGATGACCACCACCCCGGTCTCCGGGAGGTCTTTGACCTCCAGGTGCTCCACGCCCCGGACGTTGTTCAGTTCAACAGAATGCAGCTGCATCATGGTTTAGGCTCCCTTCGCGCTGAGGCGGAACAGCAGGTTGGCGGCGTCGCGGGCAGTGGGATTATCTAGGTCCTCGAGCAGCTCCGCTAGCGCATCGGCGGCGTACCCGCTCAAACTCAGCTCGCCGAGTTCTTCTTCTGAGGGCGCCAGATGCAGGTCCATGGTCCTCTTGCGCGGCTTGAGGGAGGCAAAGACCTCCTCCATCTCCGCCAGGCCCTGCTCCAGACGGGCCTGCGTGCTCAAGCCCACAGTGCCACGCAGGCTGTACTTCACCGCGGTACGAATCTTCTCCGGAACGGCATCGAGCTCCGCAAGAAAAGCCTCGACCTCCTCCAGTGAGTTAACGTCCGCATCAATCGCCCGGAAGTCCCAACGGCCAACGCGGTGCTTGACGACGTCCACCCGCTCCCCCTCAACGGTCACCACCAAGGCGTTGCCCGAATCGCGCTCCCTATCGTCGAAGGCCGTGGTCTCCGGACTGCCGGAGAACCATACCTTGCCGGTAGAACCGAGAGATTCGGTGGAGTGCGTATCCCCCAGCGCCAGGTAATCGATAACACCCTTATCCAGGCACTCTTCCACGAAGGCGAGGTCGATCGTATCGGCATCCGAGTCCTCACCCTCGCCCGCGCGGGATTCCACCTGGCCGTGGCCCACCGCGATGCGAACCGCGCCCTCCTCGGCAGGCTCTAAAGGCTCCAGCGCACGGCGCACGAGGTCATAATTAGCCCGCTTAGACAGGTAAGGGGCACCAACGATCTCCAAGCCTGGGCGAACCTCAATCGGCTCCGAATCAGCGATCACGTGCACGTTATCCGCAAAGGAGTTGAAGAAGATGGAATCCGCCACGAGCGGATCATGGTTGCCGGGCAACAAGTAGACCGGAACCGGCAGGCGCTTGAACATATCCTTCGCGCGCAACAGCGTGGTTTTGCTCAAGGAGTTGTGCTCGAAGACGTCACCGGCCACAACGATGAACTCGGCACCCGTCTCGGTGGCCAACTCCCCCAGCCGCAAGACCGCTGCTTCGCGGTCATCATCAAAACGCGACTGCGCCGCGGGACTTAAAAACCAGCGGGTCATGCCCAGCTGGAAATCGGAGGTGTGGATGAACGTGACCGCGGCCATGCAAACTCCCTACAACGTTATCCAGGGCTGGTGCTCAAGCCGCTGCCCTGGGGTGGCAATGTCTAGTGCGTCAGATGATAGTAAAGGTCCTCGACATCGGAGACCGCCCGAAGCAAATCTATGTTCGTATGGCTGACAGAACGCATGGCCTTGCGCAGCAGTTCCGGGTCGGAATCATCCACGGCTGGAGCAGTTTTGGGCTCCGGCAAGGGCGGCAATTCTCGCCCCTCCCAGAACAAGGCATTGCGTTCCTCGGCAGAGATTTCAGAGGCCGCAGAAGCGGAAAAAGAGTCCTCCGAAGCCGCCTTGGCCTGTTCCATGACCGCTTGTTCCAGCCGCGCGAAGTCGAGGCCACGCAGGGCAAAAATCACGGAAGGATCGGCATCCATCCGGGCCGCGAGGCGGTCCGCCACCGCCACGACGTGCTTGCACACATATTCCGGGTCGGGGCAGGTGCAGGAGAAACGGAGATCGTCGGGGTATTCGGCGATGAGAATGTCGAGGGAGGCGTCGGCAAGCATGCCTTCCTTGGCCTTCGCCACGGAGTTGGGGGTACGTGCGAACATCTCCGACAGCCGCCCGATGTCCTCGTTATTGCGGTAGGGCACCTGGATGAGCACCGCGAAAGGCTCGTTCTGGGAGCCCGCAACCTTTCCGTGCACCGCGCCATTGCGCACATCGAGGCCCACGACATGGCCCTCGGTGGCGTACTGGCGCCCGCGGCGAATGCGACCGGAATCCGTTTGCTGGTTGACAAAGTTGAGCAGGCGCGTGGCCGCCGGCTGCATGGTGCGCACGCGGTCGACGCGGTTGACCTCCTCCGGCGTGCTCACGCGCTTGCGGGTGCCGAAGTTGGCGTAGATGACGTTGTTGTCCTCAGGACTCTTCGGTGCCATTTACTTCTCCTGTTCCCTATAGCTCATGAGATCCGCCAGCTGCTCGGGGCTCAGCTCCGTGAGCCAGCCCTCGCCTTCGCCCACAACGGCACCGGCCAGCTGCGTCTTGCCGTCGAGGATGTCCTGGATGGATTCCTCCAAGGTACCGGCGGTGATCATCTTGTACACCTGCACGTTGCGCTGCTGGCCAATGCGGAAGGCGCGGTCCGTGGCCTGGTTCTCCACCGCCGGATTCCACCAGCGATCCATGTGCACGACAATCGACGCCGCCGTGAGGTTCAAGCCGGTACCACCCGCCTTGAGCGAGAGCAGCATGACGGGCGCACCATCATCGGCCTGGAATTCCTCCACCATCTGGTCGCGCCGGTTCTTGCTCACCCCGCCGTGGAGGAAGGGAATCTCGCAGCCCAGCTGCTCAGACAGGTAGGGCTGGAGAACGTCACCGAAGGCCTTGTACTGGGTAAAGATCAGTACGCGCTCCGAGGATTCGATGGCCTGGTCGATGATCCGCATGAGTTCTTCCACCTTGCCGGAGCGATGCTTGCCTTTGATGGTGACGGCGCTGCCATCGGCCAGGAAGTGCGCCGGGTGGTTACAAATCTGCTTAATACGGGTCAGCGAAGCCAAGATGAGGCCGCGGCGCGAGATGCCCTCCTTCTTCTTTCCCAGAGCCTGCTCCACGTCATTGACCAGAGCCTTATAGAGGGCAGCCTGCTCATCAGTCATGCGCACGGTGATGATCTGCTCAGACTTCTCCGGCAGGTCATCGATGATATTCGGGTCCGTCTTGAGGCGGCGCAGGATGAACGGGCCGGTGAGCAGGCGCAGGCGCTCCGCCATGACATCGCTTCCTTCGCGCTCGATGGCCTTGGCAAAGTGGTTGCGGAAGAAGGAAGCTGAGCCCAGGATCCCGGGGTTGCAATAGTCCAGGATGGAGCGCATTTCCGACAGCCGGTTCTCAATCGGCGTACCGGTCAGCGCCACGCGGTGCCGCGAGGGGATGGCGCGCACGGCCTTGGAGGAGCGCGTGGAGGCGTTCTTGATCGCTTGGGCTTCATCGAGGACCACGCGGTCCCACTCCACCTTGCTCAAGGTCAGGAAGTCTCGGCTGACCGTGCCATAGGAGGTGATGACGATATCGGCGTTCTGCGCCGCTGTGACCAGCTCCTCGCCCTTCAGGCGCCCGGTGCCATGTTGCACCATGACCTTAAAGTCCGGCACGAAGCGCTTGGCTTCCCTAGCCCAGTTGCCCACCACGGAGGTCGGGGCAACCACCAGGGTGGGCTTCCACGCCTCTGCTTCCCTCTCTGTCTCATGGGCGGCCTTTTCTACCGCCAGCAGGGACAACAGCTGCAGCGTCTTGCCCAAACCCATGTCATCTGCCAGCACCGCGCCGATATTGTTGCGGGACATCCAATACAGCCAGTCGACGCCCCGGCGCTGGTACTCGCGCAGCTCGGCATGGACCGTATCGGGGATCTCCACGCGGTCGGGCGCGGTACTATCCATCCCACCGAGCAAAGAGGTGTGCCACTCAGATCCGGTGAACGCTACTGGGTCCTCCGCCATGGATTTCAACGCCATCTCGCGTAGGTCCGCAAGCGTGACCGCTTCCTCTTGCTCGCCCTCGTTGAATTCCTTGCGGCGGCGCTCCACCTCCGCAACGAGCTCTTCCCAGCCAGGCTGTTCCAGCTGGCGGGCCATCTCCGCGGTCGCGGCGAGCTGCTCCAGTTCCTTTAGGGCGCGCTTACGGGCGGTATCGGCCAGTTCGCGCATGTACTGCGAGATCTTGTTGAGGGCCTGTGTATCCGCCATGACCCACTCGCCGCGCAGACGAATCAGGCCGGACTTGGAGGAGATGAGCTCGTGCATTTCGGCGTCGGTAAGCTGCGTATCCCCCACCGAAAGCTTCCAGTCATAGCTGAACAGCTTCTCCATGCCGATGTGCGCCTTGGTGGCGGCATCAGCAGGATCGCGCACCTCTGTGGTTTCCAGCTTGGCTTTGGTCTCCATGTGGGACCACGACTTGGGCAGCAGCACGGTAAAGCCGGCTTTGCGCAGGGCGGCGGCGTCGTGGGTGACAAAATCCACGAGCTGTTCCGTGGTCAGGTACACATCCCAGTCCCCCGCATTCCGGCTCGCCGGCGCGGAATTGTACTTTAGCCGCGGAGCCACATCGAAGGCGTGACGACGGGCTTCGCGCAGCTTCTCGACGCTCCCCCGATCCAACTGGTCTTGGCGCACCGGCATTGGCGAATCGGTACCGGAGCGAACTAGCAGGCGGATGGGCCATGCTGCGTCCTCGACGGCGACATTATCATTTGGTGGCTCCTCCACGAGGAACACCAGCTGCAGATCGACGGAGGTAATGGAGTCCTTCCACTCGTTGAGCCCGCGCAACAGCTGCGCCCGCCCTTTCTTCACGGGCGCGGTTTTCAGCAGCGCTTGGGCGAAGTCGTGCCAGGGGGCAGCGCGTGGGGCGTCGATCTGCGGGCGCAGCTGGGTATAGGCAATCCAGTGCGTGAGCTCATCGGCCAAATCATCAGACAGGGCCCGGTTATTAATGGACAGGATGCCGGGTGCGGACGCCAGCATTTCCGCCAACCAGCTGCGCTCGCCCAAACCGGAGGCCAGCTGCCACATCGGATACCACTCGCCGGCTTGGTAGGACAGGCGGATGGTCACGCGGCCGGCGCGGACAAAACGGTAAAGCCCGCGGTAGGCGCGGATGAGCCACAGGAGATCCGGCGCGATGGTCGCACGCTGCTCCACGGAGACCGCTTGGCTATCGGTGTCGAGGTATTCCAGCTTGGCCAGTGTTTCCACCGCTTCATCTGGGGCGAACATGGCCATGGGCACCATGAGGGAGACATCCTTGCCCTTCGGCGTACGCAGGGAGACTCGCGCGCGGTTGCGGAAGGTCTTCTTGCTCAGGATGCTATCGACCACATCCGGGAAAGTTCCCTCTGGGACTGCTGAGGGCATGATGATCTTGTGCCCTTCGACCTGTTCGATCCATAGACTCAGGCCGGAGACGGGCAGCCAGAGGCCATGCAGCAGGTAAGAAGCCATAGGGGCCAGTTTAGCAGCACGCCTTCTGGGGGTCAGGGTTGCAGAAAGTTCCCAAATCCAGCCCAAATAAGCAATCGTTACAGTCTCGTTACATAACGACGTAACACCAGTAAGACCGTACATTAAGCTGTGACCAAGGTAACCAAATACTGGTCAACCAGCCAATTTTCAGTTGGGTAGGAGCTTGTGCCTCGTTAGCGTGGTGAGGTCCTATTTTTTAATCTCAATCTCAAGGAGAGATCAGTGCAAGACTCCACTTGGTATGTCGTTGCGATGATCATCTACCTGCTTGCCATGGCCGCTATCGGCTTCTGGAGCTACAAGCAGACGGATGAGTATGACGACTACGTTCTCGCCGGCCGCGGCCTTCACCCGTTCGTAGCCGCCCTGTCCGCCGGCGCTTCCGATATGTCGGGTTGGCTGCTCATGGGCCTGCCGGGCGCTTTGTTCCTGACCGGTATGTCCGAGCTGTGGATGGCCATCGGCCTCCTCATCGGCGCTTGGGCCAACTGGAAGTGGGTCGCGCCGCGCCTGCGCTCCTACTCCGAAATTGCCGGCAACTCTATTACCGTCCCCTCCTTCTTTGAGAACCGCCTGCACGATAAGTCGCGCGTGCTGCGCATCATCGCGGCGGCGATCATTATCTTCTTTTTCACCTTCTACGTCTCTTCCGGCATGGTGGCTGGCGGCCGTTACTTCGAGTCCAGCTTCGGCGGTGACTACATGGTCGGCATGCTCGTCGTGGCTGCCGTGACGGTCTTCTACACTTTCGTCGGTGGCTTCCTTGCGGTGTCCTACACCGATACCGTCCAGGGCCTGCTCATGTTCGCCTCCCTCATCATCGTGCCGATCATGGTGCTCTTCTCCTTGGACAACCCGGGCGAGATCTTCAGCTTCGCTGCTGAGAACCCCTACGCCACCAATGGCGTTATTGAGAACCCCGATTACTTCTCCCTGTTCTCTGGCGTATCCGCCGCCGTCATCATCGGTAACTTGGCTTGGGGCTTGGGTTACTTTGGCCAGCCGCACATCATCGTGCGTTTCATGGCGCTGCGTAAGCCTTCCGATGCCCGCGCGGGCCGCTTCTACGGTGTCAGCTGGATGGGGATTTCCCTGATTGGCGCTATCTTCGTGGCGCTGTCGGGTACCGTGTTCTTCACCCAGACCGGCCACTCCATTACTGACCAGGAAAACTACGAGACCATCTTCCTGGACATGGCTCAGGTCATGTTCCACCCGCTGTTTGCTGGTCTGGTTCTGACCGCCGTTCTCGCAGCCATCATGTCCACGATGTCCTCCCAGATGCTGGTTGTCTCCACCTCCCTCATCGAGGACCTCTACCTCATCTTCGCTAAGAAGAAGCCGCGCCAGGAGGTTCTGATCAACCTCTCCCGTACCGCCGTCGTGGCCATCGCCATCATCGCTGCCGTGCTGGCCATCAACCCGTCGGATTCGATCCTGGGCCTAGTTGGCTTCGCCTGGGCTGGCTTCGGCTCCGCCTTCGGCCCAATCGTCCTGCTGGCGCTGTACTGGAAGCGCCTCAACTCCACCGGCGCTATCGCCGGCATGCTCACCGGTGCGATCGTGGCCATCGGCTGGGGCATGAGCCCGCTGGGCGATACCCTCTACGAGCTGGTTCCGGGCTTCATCTCCGCTCTACTCGTGGCTGTCGGCGTTTCCCTGGCTACCAAGGCCCCGGATGCGAAGGTCACCCAGGAGTTCGAGGAGGCTACCCGCTTGGCCAAGCTCGTTGAGAAGAACGATGACTTGGACTTCGAGGAGGCCGCAGAGAAGGTTCAGAAGTAACCCTCCTCTCTCCCCGATCCTTCTGCGCAAACCCCGCTTCAGCAGTCCAGTTACTGCTGTGGCGGGGTTTCGCTTGTGATTGACTCGGATGGCTCTACAAGGTCGCTACTCAAAAGCCTCTATTCAAAAGGCATTTCTCAAAAGGTGCCTTTGCCTCGAAAACGCCGTGTGCGAGCCTCTAAAAGGTGCCTTTGCCCCCAAAGAAACCTTCTGACTAATGCCTTTTGGGAAAAGCCGTATGGCTGCCCCACCTAACCCGTTTCTACAGTCACGTGCTTCCTGCTTATTCGGGAACCGCTCATACACCCCAGCAGTCTAAAAGTGCATGAACCTGCGCGCGGCCTATATCGGTTTCCTCTCTATAGCCACCGTGGCCTACGGCGGCTACCACCTCCTCCCCGGCCCCGACCTGGGTGTGACTACCGTGCCTGCGCGCGTGGAGGCCCCTGGCTATGACCGCGATGACTTCGGCGGCTGGGCTCCCGGAACCCGCGATAATGTCAAAGCCGCGCAGACCACCAACGGCACACTCTATGACCCCTATTCCCGCGCTCCGGCGCCGGCGCGCGTGGAAGTCGACCACGTCTTTCCGCTCTCAGCGGCCTGGGACCTTGGCGCATCAACGTGGCCGCGTGATAAGAAAATGGCCTTCGCCAATGATCCGCTCAACCTCGTCGCTACCGCCCGCAATTTGAACCAAGCCAAGTCCGATTCCTTGCCGGCGGACTGGCTCCCACCGGCTGATCGTTGCGACTATTCGCAGCGGCTTGCCGCTGTGGCCCGCAAGTATCAACTCCCGCTTCCCTCCCGCGACTATGCGGTCATGCGCCACCAGTGCCGATTCGATTTCATCTCACAGCACCGTTAGACTTTCGCTGGGAAAAGCCCCGTACAGAAAGGTAAAGCGCACTCCCCATGACTAGCTTGCTCATTTTCCTCCACGCCTTCGCCGCTATCTTGTTGGTCGGTACCGTATGTATCTCCACCTCCGCCTTCCCAGCACAGCTGGCAAAGGCTGGCGCTGGTGATGCTTCGGCTGCTGGTGCCGCCGGCATCCTCAACAAGATCACCTCGACCTATGGCTATATTTCCGCCATTGTTCCGGTTATTGGCCTGGCCGTTTTCCTTACCGACCTGGATGCCTACAAGTCCCAGGTCCAGTTCCACATTGCCCTTCTGCTCTCCGTCATCGCTTGGGTCATTCTGCTCGTCGTGGTTATCCCGAAGCAGAACAAGGCCATGGCTGCGATTGCTAGCCCGGGCAGCGCCGATGTGGCCAAGCTGAAGAAGCAGCTAGCTATGTTCTCCGGCATCTTCAACCTGCTGTGGGTTGTCTGCGCCATCCTGATGTACGTCTAAACTTTCCGGTTTAGCCCTCAATAGCAAAACCTCCCAAGCCCTCAATGAGAGTTTGGGAGGTTTTCTCGTGCAGCATTAAGGCCGCTGCGATGTCTGGCAGGACTAGTCGCGCCAGCCGCCGCGGCGCCCACCACGATCACGACCGCGTCCACCGCGGTCACGGTCGCGGTATCCGCCGCGCTCACCGCGTCCACCACGGCCACGTCCACCGTAGCCGCCGCGGCCGCGATCATCGTCGAAGTTCCGGCGCGGTGGGCGGCCGGTGTCCTTCTGAATCTTGATGAGCTGTCCGGAAATACGGGTGTCCTTCAGACGATCCAGCACTGCCGGGTCCAGGTTCTTCGGCAGGTCCACCAAGGTGTGGCCCACCGCGATGGTGATGCGGCCGAAGTCCTTGGAGGACAGGCCACCTTCATTGGCCAGCGCGCCCACGATGGCTCCGGGGCGCACGTTCTGGCGCTTGCCGACGTCCAACCGGTACGTCTCAAAGTCCCCGTCCGGTCGGCGCGGGCCGCGGTCACGGTCGCGGCCACCGCGCTCACGGCCACGGCCACGCCCGTCGCGTTCGAAGCGGTCGCGCTCGCGACGGTCCTTCTTGGATACCGGACGCTCCTTGAGCAGGAAGTCCGTCCCGCCCTGTAACTGCACGGCCAGAGCAGCAGCGATATCATCCATCGCCACGTTCTCAGCCGCGGAGTACTCGCGCACCATGTCACGGAAGAACTCGAACTGCTTGTCCTCCTGCGAAGCGCCGATGGAAGCGAAGAACTTCTCCTTGCGCTTAGCGTTGACCTCATCCGCGGTCGGAAGGTCCATCTCCTCCAAGCGGGCATTGGTCACGCGCTCGATGGAGCGCAGCATGCGGCGCTCACGCGGGGTGACAAACAGGATGGCCTCACCAGTGCGGCCAGCACGGCCGGTACGGCCGATGCGGTGCACGTAGGACTCGGTGTCATTCGGGATGTCGTAGTTGACCACGTGGGTAATGCGGTCCACGTCAAGACCGCGAGCAGCCACGTCGGTAGCCACCAGGATGTCCAGGCGGCCATCCTTGAGCTGATCGACGGTGCGTTCACGCTGCTGCTGGGCAATATCACCATTGATGGCAGCAGCGTTGTAGCCGGCCTCCTTGAGACTATCGGCCACGTCCTCAGTCGCGTGCTTGGTACGGCAGAAGACGATGATGGCATCGTAGTCAATGACCTCGAGGATGCGGGTGAAGGCATCCATCTTGTGGCGGTGCGGGGTCAGCAGGAAGCGCTGCGTGATGTTGTCATTCGTACGGCGCTCCGACTTCACAGTGACCTCAGCGGGATTGTTGAGGTACTGCTTGGACAGGCGGCGAATCGAATTCGGCATGGTGGCCGAAAACAGTGCGACCTGCTTTTCTTCCGGGGTGTCCTCAAGAATGCGCTCGACGTCTTCCTGGAAGCCCATGTTGAGCATCTCGTCCGCCTCGTCGAGGACGACGAAGCGCAGCTGTGAGATGTCCAGGGAGCCCTTCTCCAGGTGGTCGATGACGCGGCCTGGGGTGCCGACGATGATCTGGGCGCCACGGCGCAGCCCGGAGAGCTGAATGCCATAAGCCTGGCCACCGTAGATAGGCAGAACCTCGATGCGACCCAAGTGGTCAGCGAAGGACTGGAAGGAGTCCGCTACCTGGAGGGCCAGTTCACGAGTGGGTGCCAGGACCAAAGCCTGCGGGTAGCGGGCCTCGGTATCGATCTGGGAGAGAACCGGCAGCGCGAAGGCTGCGGTCTTACCCGTACCCGTCTGGGCGAGGCCGACGACGTCGCGGCCTTCCATGAGGATCGGGATGGTTTCTTCCTGAATTGGGGATGGCTTGGTAAAGCCCACCTTGGACACGGCTTCCTGAACGTCATCGGGAAGGCCGAGGTGTGCAAAACCCTGGGAGTTGTCGTTGGCTGATTCTTCTTCAGCGCCGGTGTCCTCAGGGTTATTCGCAGCCCCGGTGTCCTGATTCGACACCTGCGAAGCGTCCAATGCTTCGCCACCTTGCGAGTTTTCCTGAGATTCCGACTTATTGAATTCTTCCGGCTCGTTGACGCCGCCGGTGGCGTTATCGGTAATGCTCATTGCTCACACCAGAGTACGGTACCAACATCCAATTAGCTATTTCGCCGAAGAATTACCCGAGCTTTTCCACTAGGGGCTACTCTTTCGCAGCGTAACGCGTGGCGCGGTCACCGTGTTTGCCGCGCATGATGACGTGCCCAGACTCGATAAGCTTGCCCAGCGCGTAACGCACCTGGCCGCGGGTGAGCTGCGTACTGTTTACGATGTCCACGAGCGAGAGCTCGCCCTTCCGGCGCAACGCAGCAAGCACAAGTGCGGGGTTTCCGCCGAGCTTGGCGACGAGCCCGTCTTCCACCACACTGCCCTCCTTCTTCGTCTGCCCTGGGGCAGACGCAGACAGAGAGGAAGCGTTAGCGCCGTGCGGTGCCGCGTCATGTTCGTCATCGCCTCGCCCTGCCCTCCAGAGGATCACGGTGAAGCGCACACCAGTGTCGATGAGGACGGGCGGACGCAATCCAGCTTTCCGAAGCGATTCAAAAACCACCCGCATTCCTCCGCCCTGGCCCTCAATGACACGCTCGCCGTCCTCAAGCCGCAGCTTCGTGCTCAATGTGTATAGGCGCGGGTTCACAGCGACGGGTGACAGCATCTTTCCCCTAAGCTCTTCCACGGAGATGCCCCGCAATCCACCGGGGCTGGTCACAATCAGTGCTTGGCGGGTCAGCCGGACAGTGACAAATTTGCCGGCGCCTAAGCTTTCTGGGCCAAGGTCGCGGTGGACCACGGCATTAGCAATGACTTCACGAACAGCCTCCAGCGGTAGTTCTGGAACCTCGCGCAGGTGGCCATCTGTGCCATAGACCAAGTCAGTGTCGATATTCCTGTGCACCCACGCCACGGCTCCATCCACCAGATCCGGCACAGGGCCGTAGAATTCCTCCAGATTCCGGGTACGCGGTCCTTCTTCCCCCGCTGGGTATTGCACGGCCGCAGAAATATGCAGGTCGGGAAAGAATCCCTGCGGAAAGCGCCCCAGAGCGTATAAACCTGCCACACTCAGCTGCCCTTGTGAATCAACCACGCGGAATAGCTCCAGCAGCTCGGCATCGCTCGCGCCCCGCAAACGAGGGGTGGCGCTGCGCAGCTCCGCCACCGCCTCCTTAAGCACCGAAGCATCACAGACTTCTAGGTTTGACCCGGGAACCGGTGCTGAGTCATAGGCAATGGCCTCGCGAGCGTGCAGCTTATCCACCGCGACCATGCGAAGATCATTGGCGCTCATGACGTAGTCACCATCCGCCATTCGCAGGTAAGGCCGACCCCGATAGAGTGCCGGCCGCTGGTGCGGCAGCACGCCTTCGACGTGTCCAAGCACGACAGCTCGCCCTTCGACGTACAGGGTCTGAGTCTCAATGAAGGGCGCGGGTTCCACTAGAGTGCGTGCCTGATCCGCCAGCACGCTTTCGATGGCGCCGGGATCGTCCACGCCGTGCACCGCAAAGTCGGGTTCCGCCACTCCAATAATGACGGTGCCACCGCGCGGCATGTTGGCGAAGGCACACAGAGTAGCCCCGAGGGACTGCGGCATTCCCCCGCGTCCCGACTTCACTTCCACGGTCGTAGTATCCGACTGCAAAAGGCGACAGTGCTCGAGGTAATCCTCGAGCTCATCAACCGTCCACATCATGCCTGCAGAATACCGCAGACTACAAAGTTTTACACTCTAGAGTGCAAGACTTTACGTTCTAGACTTCACGGCCACCCACGAAGGTCTTCCAGGTCATCGGCATGCCCGGGCGATAAGCCAGGTGGATAGCGCTCGGGGCATCGAGGACATGCAGGTCGGCGGCAGCACCGACCACCAGCGAGCCCTTAGCCGGGCGGCCTTGCGCGTCCTTACCTGAGCCAACATCCTGGCGGCGCAGCGCGGTGGCACCGCCCAGCGTGCCGGCGGCGATGGCCTCATCGAGCGTGAGGTGCTGCTGGAGCACAGCCGTGGTCACGCAGAAGTTCATCGAGGAGGTATACGAGGTACCCGGGTTGAGGTTGGAGGCGATGGCGACGGTCGCGCCGGCATCAATAAGCTTCCGGCCCGGCGCCAGCGGCTCGCGGGTGGACAGATCGCAGGCTGGCAGCAGCGTAGCCACCGTATCGGAGGAAGCCAGTGCCTCGACATCGGCATCGCTGAGGTAGTTGACGTGGTCCACCGAGGCAGCGCCCAACTCCACGGCAAGCGTCACGCCTGGGCCCTCGCCGAGCTGGTTGCCGTGCACTCGCACGCCTAAGCCCCGGGCCTTGCCCGCCTCGAGCACGCGGCGCGACTGCCCCTCGTCGAAGGCGCCGCGCTCGCAGAAGACATCGATCCACTGCACGTGCTCGGCCACACCGTCCAGCATCGGGCCGACAACCTCGTCGAGGTAGGTTTCGACCTCTGCTCCCGGCGGCACGAGGTGTGCGCCGAGGAAGGTCACGTCATCGACGTGGCGGGCCGCCACCTTCGCGGCCTCCACCTCGGATTCAGTATTAAGACCGTAGCCGGTCTTCGTCTCCAGGGTCGTCGTACCACCTCGGCGGGCGGCGCCGATGCGCTCCACCAACAGCTTTTCCAGGCGCTCCTCCCCCGCCGAGCGGGTAGCGTCCATGGTCACCGCGATGCCACCGGCCTGGTAGGACTCGCCCGCCATGCGGGCTTCGAACTCGGCGGAGCGGTCGCCGTCGAAGATCATGTGCGTATGAGAATCCACCCATCCCGGCAGGACCGCGCGCCCGCCCAGGTCGACTTTCTCATCCGCGGCCGGCGCCTCGGACTCCGGTCCGATCCAGGCGATGGTGCCGTCGGTGTTGGCGATGAGGGAGGCGTCGGCAAGCGTGCCTGCCTCCGACACCGTGCGCAGCTCTGAGATTCCAGTAAACAGGGTGGACATGATCTTCTTTTCCTCTCTTATCTAGTCGCGGGCCTTGAATTCCATCGGGATACGCACGCCGCGTTCGTCGGCAACTTCCTTGGCGCGAGTGTAGCCGGAATCCACGTGGCGGATAACGCCCATGCCCGGGTCGTTGGTCAGCACCGCGCGCAGCTTGGCGGCGGCCAGCTCGGTGCCGTCGGCCACGGTGACCTGACCGGCGTGGATGGAGCGGCCCATGCCCACGCCGCCGCCATGGTGGATGGATACCCAGGTGGCACCGGAGGAGACAGCGGTCATGGCGTTGAGCAGCGGCCAGTCGGCCACGGCATCGGTGCCGTCGAGCATGGCCTCGGTCTCGCGGTACGGGGAGGCCACAGAGCCGGAGTCGAGGTGATCACGGCCGATAACGATCGGAGCCTTGATCTTGCCTTCCTTGACCAGGTCATTGAAGAGCAGGCCAGCCTTGTGGCGCTCGTTGTAGCCCAGCCAGCAAATACGTGCCGGCAGGCCCTCGAACTCCACGTACTCCTCGGCGGCATCAAGCCAGTTGTGCAGGTGCTCGTTGTCCGGGAAGAGCTCCTTGAGCGCTTGGTCGGTGACCTTGATGTCCTCAGGGTCGCCGGAAAGCGCTGCCCAGCGGAAGGGGCCAAGACCCTCGCAGAAGAGCGGGCGGATGTAGGCCGGGACGAAGCCCGGGAACTCGAAGGCGCGCTGGTAGCCGGCCTTGCGGGCCTCATCGCGGATGGAGTTGCCGTAGTCGAAGACCTCAGCGCCCTCGTCCTGGAATTCCACCATGGCCTGGACCTGGGCGGCCATGGCCTCACGCGCCTTCTTGGTGAAGGTGGTCGGGTCTGCCTTGGCCTCGTTGTGCCAGTCCTCCACGGTGATTTCGGTGGGCAGGTAGCTCAGCGGGTCGTGCGCGGAGGTCTGGTCCGTGACGATGTCCACGGTGAACTCGCCAGCACGCTGGCGACGCAGGACCTCCGGGAAAACCTCAGCGGCATTGCCTACCAGACCGACAGACAGCGGCTTCTTATTCTCCTTGGCGTCGAGCACCAGCTTGAGTGCCTCATCCAGGTCGGTGACGACCTCATCGAGGTAGCGCTTGTGCTGGCGGCGCTTCAGACGTGTCTCGTCGACATCAACGATGAGGCAGGCGCCGCCGTTGAGGGTGACGGACAGCGGCTGTGCGCCGCCCATGCCGCCGCAACCGCCGGTCAGCGTCAAGGTGCCGGCGAGCGTGCCGTTGAAGCGCTTCTTCGCCACGGCCGCAAAGGTCTCAAAAGTACCCT
This sequence comes from Corynebacterium sp. HMSC062A03, assembly GCF_001811145.1. NCBI lineage: Bacteria > Bacillati > Actinomycetota > Actinomycetes > Mycobacteriales > Corynebacteriaceae > Corynebacterium > Corynebacterium sp. HMSC062A03. The sequence goes on from NZ_KV803671.1 coordinate 18,913, forward strand.
GCAGGATGCCCTGGGTAGCAATGTAAATCCAAGAGCCCGCCGTCATTTGGCCGTACATCATCAGGCCTTCGTCCTCGAGCTTGCGGAAGTGCTCCCAGTTGGCCCAGTCGCCCACCAGGTTGGAATTCGCGATGAGCACGCGCGGTGCCCACTCGTTGGTCTTCCAGATACCCACCGGCTTGCCGGACTGCACCAGCAGGGTCTCATCGGACTCGAGGTCCTTGAGCGACTCCACGATGGCATCAAAAGCCTCCCAGCTGCGGGCAGCACGCCCGGTGCCGCCGTAGACCACGAGGTCCTCGGGGCGCTCAGCAACCTCGGGGTCAAGGTTGTTCATGAGCATGCGCAGCGGGGCTTCGGTCTGCCAAGACTTGGCGGTGATTTCGGTTCCGCGCGGGGCGCGTACTTCGCGGGGTTCAGACATGACTTCCTTTCGCTCGTGCTTTTCGACGCCCTCCCAAACCCCAAGGCCGGTTTCCCGGGGCTGTCCCTATTGGGGCTTGGTCAGCGTCACAAAGGACAAGTTACTGTGACCCACAACGATGAACCAGGGAACTTTTAGGCCGCCTGTCCCAGATACGAGACTGTCGCGTGACCGGTGGTCCGCCCCCGTCGTGCCTACACCCGCCATGTCCGTCTGACACCCAGTAACCCAGCAACGCCCAAAGCCAAAAGTGCAGACCTGGAAGTACAGACACGCTGGTCGTCGCAAAGCACTGCCGTGGCGCTGGACGACGCCCACCTGCATGAATGCACTTCCAGGT
>NZ_KV803671.1:19776-42861 GCF_001811145.1 Corynebacterium sp. HMSC062A03
ACCTGCATGAATGCACTTCCAGGTCTGCACTTTTACAACCGCGGACCACGCGCCAAGTGCTTCCCCACGGTCTCCTGGAAGTAGTCGGGGCGCGCGCTTAATTGTTCCGGGCTAAACCTCAAGACGATGTAGCCCTTGTTGAGGATGTCCTGCTGACGCCGATGCTCCGCGCGAATCACCTCTTCAACCTCGTGCCGGTACTTGACGTTCCCGTCAATCTCAATCACCAACCACCCATTAATAACCAGGTCCGCCCGGTAATTCTCAATCACATATTGCGCCTTGACCCAGCGCAGCTCAGGGTAATTAGCCGCAAGGATCAAGGCACGGGCATAGGATTCCCACGGTGACTCCGCGCAGTTAATACTTTCAGCAACCGCCCGCCGCGCGGCGGCAACGCCCTTAACTCTCCCCATAGCGCCGAGCGTCTCATTGATCCAGAACTGGCCAACATTGCGCGCCCGCACATCATCGACGGCAACGAGCCCCTCCTCAAATCCATAGAACCGCGCAATATCAATGGCCGTGCGTTCCAGCGAGGACACGCGAATCCCGTGCACCACCGCCTCTTTACCGCGCAAGTTCATGCGCCGATACCGGACATTGGCTTTAGCTCGTGGGGGTACCGAGTTCGAAGGCAACGTTGCCTCCCACTCGGCGGGTGGCACAACCAGGGGAACCCCGTGAATGAGCGCGGCGGATTTTCCTACTAATGTTGCCTTGGGCAAGGTCAACCCGAGCGCGTATGCCTTCGCGGTCTCCTTGTGCCACGGCTTGAGCTCGTGCCAGTGCACCAACGGCAGCACGAAGCACCACGCCAGTGTGGCCACTTTGCCGGCGTGCACCTTCTTCCATCGGGGATCATCATTGGGCAGCTTCCGAAGGTCGATAAGATGCTGGTCTAAAAAGTTAAAGAGTTCTTCATTGTTCATGCACTACTCATAACCCAGCTTTGTGTGACTCGCCACAGATAGGCTTCCGCTCTTCACCCGCATCCACACCCGCGCCGCACTACAAAAAATCACCCACTCATTGCCTCAGGGCGCCTCTCGTCTCCGCTGCGAAGGCAAAAGTGCAGACCTGGAAGTGCATTCATGCAGGTGGGCGTCGTCAATCGCGAGGACAGTGCTTTGCGGCGACCAGCAGGTCTGCACTTCCAGGTCTGCACTTTTGAAATCAAGGGCGCATGAAAAAGCCCCATGGCATACGCCATGGGGCTGGGGGTGGAGTTAGCGCAACGTGCCGACAGCCCCCTCTACCGCAGCCACCAGCGCACCTTCCTTGACCAGGCGCACGGTCTCTTCGATCTCCGGGGACAGATAGCGGTCGGTGCCCGGACCTTGGACGGTCTGGCGCAGAGCATCGATGACCGCGCCGGTGCCCTTGGCGGGCTGGCCCTGGCGCATATCGATAGCGCGGGCGGCAGTGAGGATTTCAATGGCGAGGACGCGCTGCAGACCGTCTACGGCCTTGCGCAGCTTGCGGGCACCCGACCAGCCCATGGACACGTGGTCTTCCTGCATGGCCGAAGACGGAATGGAGTCCGCCGAAGACGGGTTGGCCAAGCGCTTGAGCTCAGAGACGATGCCCGCCTGCGCATACTGCGCAATCATGTGGCCGGAGTCCACGCCCGGGTCATCCGCAAGGAAGGCGTTAAGGCCGCGGTTACGGGCGACGTCGAGGAAGCGGTCGGTGCGGCGCTCCGAAATAGAGGCCAGGTCAGCCACGACGATGGCCAAGAAGTCCAGCGCATAGGCCACCGGCGCGCCGTGGAAGTTGCCGTTGGAGACCACGCGTCCATCCTTGGCCACCACCGGGTTGTCGACGGCCGCGGCCAGCTCGCGCTCAGCAACCGTTGCTGTGTGCGCCACGGTATCGCGGAAACCACCGGCCACCTGCGGGGCACAGCGCACGGAGTAGGCGTCCTGTACCTGCTTCTTCTTGAATTCCTCGAGGGCGGCCGCGAGAATCTCCGAGCCCTCTGCGACCTGCAGGATATTGGCCGCGGCATCTGCCTGGCCCGGGTGCGGGCGCAGCTGCTGCAGGTCATCGGCGAAGACCACGAGCGTACCCAGCAGGCCTTCCACCGTCATCGCGGTGGCGATGTCAGCGGTCTTGGCAAGCTCGCGCAGGTCAGTGATAGCCAGGCAGAGCTGCCCCAGCATGCCGTCGGTGCCGTTAATGAGTGCTAAGCCTTCCTTCTCCCGCAGCTTGAGCGGTTCAATGCCCGCAGCCGACAGCGCCTCGGCGGCCGGGGTGACCTGGCCGCCATCGACGCGCACCTCACCCTCACCCAGCAGCGCCAGCGCACAGTGTGCCAGCGGCGCCAAGTCACCGGAGCAGCCCAGGGAGCCGTATTCGCGGACCACCGGATGGATATTGGCGTTGAGCACCGCGGCATAAGTTTCCGCCACCACCGGACGCACGCCGGTACGTCCAGTGCACAGGGTGGACAAGCGCAGCAACATCAGCGCACGGATGACCTCTTGCTCAACTTCCGGGCCCGTTCCCGCCGCATGCGAGCGCACGAGTGAGAGCTGCAGTTGCGCGCGCATCTCCTCCGGAATGTGGCGCCGCGCCAGCGCACCGAAGCCGGTGGAAATACCGTAGACCGGGGTCGGATCCTGGGCTAGTTCCTCGACGCGCTCGCGGGTCGAGGCGATTTCCTCAATCGCATCCTGGGAAATCTCCACCTTCGCGCCGTAGCGTGCCACGGCCACGACTTCTTCGATACTCAGCGCCCCGATACCCACGGTCACGGTGGAAGGATAAGAATTAGACATGTAAGGCTCCTTTAACGTCGCTGCGTTACCCACGTCCCACCACCCACGTGGAAGGGAAGAAGGCACGTGAAAACACGTACTCGTTTTCACAAGAATAGAAAAATAGTGATACGCGCGACAGCCTTACGCGTTGCGCTCATAGTACAACAGGCTGCCCGGCGCGCCAATACCTCGGGCACTACCTGTTAGCGGCGCCCGTACATCCTCTCGGCCACCTGCTGCGCAGCCGCGTGCAGTTGCTGCGCGGCATCAGTGGCATCAGCTGCGCCCACGGGAAAAGTCACCGCGAGTGCCGCTGCTGGCCTGCCCACGTGGTCAACCACCGCCACGCCTACCGACGCCTGCCCGCGCGCCACCACCTCGACCTCTTCGGCCCAACCGCGTTCGCGTACCTGGCGCAAGATTTCCTTGTACTCCCCAAAACCTAAGGACCCCGGGACAAATGCTGCACGCCACTCTGCTTCTGGAAGCAATGCCAACATGGCCCGCCCAGAGGCCGTCCGCTGTGCCTGCAGCCGCACGCCCTTCTCCGTCACCAGTGACAGCGCCCCCGGCGCGCGCACCTCGTTGAGGTAGAGAATCTCCGAGCCCGCCAAACGCGATAAGTGCCCCGATCCCCCAACACTGCTGGCAATCCGCTCGAGGTGCCCCTGGGTCGCCCGCACCAAGGGCTGCTGCGTGGCATAGGCCGCGGCCATCGAGTAGGCAGCAAGCCCCAACCCGTAGGTTTGGTTCTCCGGCAGGTGTACCACGAACCCCGCGTCCACCATCTCCTTGAGCAGGTGGTAAGTAGTTGAGCGCGGCAGGTCCAGCTCACTGCGGATGCGCGCGGCGGAAATCGGCACGTCGATGGTAGACAGCAGCCGGAGGATCTCCAGTGCATTGCGCGCCGCCGGGACTCGGGAGGTACTCATGGGCCCACATTCTAATGAGCCCTCGTACAAGCCCCAGCTAAGTCACCAGGAAGGCAATCGGCGTCGCAATGATGATGGTCAGCACCACGCGCTCGAACCAGATGACCACGATCTGCCACAGCTTGATCGGAATCTTGGTGGCCAAGATGCACGGCACCAGCGCGGAGAAGAAGATAATGGCGGAGATAGCCACCACGCCGATGACGAACTTGAGCACCATGCTTTCTGAGCCCGCCACAGCCGTCGCCGGCAGGAACATCTCCGCAATGCCCATGGCCGCGGCCTTACCCGCCAGTTCCGGTTCCGGTAATTGAACAATCCAGGCGAACGGGTAGAACAGGTACCCCAGCCAGTCGAAGAGAGGGGTGAAGTTTGCCAGCAGCAAACCAATCAGGCCCACGGACATGATGGAGGGCACAATCGCCGACGCCATGCGTACGCCATCGCGCAGGTTCTCCCAAATGGCAGCGCCTAAAGACGGCGCGCGGTCCAGCGCCAGCAGCGCTTCCCGCCAGGCGGCCTTAAAGAAATTGCCCTTTACCGGCTTTTCCGGGTCCGGCTTTACACCATCTACGTAGTCATTAGGAATCCTACTCAGCGGCGGAATCCACACGGTAATCGCCGTGACCAGGAAGGTCACCACAAGGGATACTGCGAAGTACACGCCCCACATATCCATCAAGTCCAGCTGCTTGGCCACGATGACCATGAACGCTGCCGAGACCGTCGAGAAGCCCGTTGCGATGATGGAGGCCTCACGCGCGGTGTAGCCGCCGCGCTGGTACACACGGTCAGTAATGAGGATTCCCAAAGAGTAGGAGCCCACGAAGGAGGCTACCGCGTCGATGGCGGAGCGCCCCGGTGTGCGCCAGAGCGGGCGCATGATGGGCTGCATAAATACGCCCACGAATTCCAGAAAGCCGTAGCTGATGAGCAGAGCTAGGAATGCGCCGCCGATGGGTACGATGAGGCCGACGGGTGTCGCAACCGAATTCCACAGGAAGGGCACGATGTCCTCGTTGCCGAGTACCCCTGGAAGCTTTCCGATGACCATCAAGAAGGAGACCACCAGGCCCACCACGTTGAGCGCGGTAAAGACCGCTTGCAGCGGGCTTTCCTGCCAGTTTTTATTCACGATACTGCGCACCGTGCCATAGAGCGCTAGCGCCAGGATGAACCAGGGCACCAAGACTTCGGCATAGGTGCGGATGATGGTGACCACGTGGTCAAGCGGGATGGATTTCTTCCCGTCATAACTAATGGGAAAGAAGAATACGAAAGCGCCGATAGCGCTGTAGACAAAGAGGCGCCAGATGCCCTTCTTGGAGGGCACGTCATCCTCGTTCTCGTAGAAGGCGTCAACGATTGCGTCTTCAGAGTTCATGTTCTACCTCACGGTGGTGGAAACGACACGTCATTAGCACGGCCACGCACGCGCCCTTTAAAGGAACGCGCCAAGCACACACGCCGCTACACAGCGATTGCTTCTAGCCATGCCCACGCGACAGCCACACGCAGGTCTCCCACATACTAGCGGCACCCCACACAAATGTCACGCACGTCACCCCCACGCACGAAATGAGGCGCCCACCATAGCGCCGGATGAAGCTACCCACCACAAAATTGACCCCGCGTCTCAACTAGAGGAAAGTAGCTCCCAGACCCACTCGCACCAACCACTCCCCACATTCGCGGTGCTAGAACCAACTAGCGCCCGCACAGGGGGACAGAGGAGGACGCATCCCCGTGGCAGAAACCACCACCAAGCGCGCCGGCTTGAAACACCGGCACCTGCACTTCATCGCCTTAGGCTCAGCTATCGGCACCGGCCTGTTCTACGGTTCTGCCGGCGCCATCCAAGCCGCTGGCCCCTCGGTCCTCTTGGTCTATCTCCTCGGCGGCGCCGTGGTTTATTTCCTCCTGCGCGCACTCGGTGAGATGTCCGTGCACCACCCCGTTACCGGCTCCTTCGCCGAATACGCCCGCACCTTCTTAGGCCCCTGGGCCGGCTACATCACCGGCTGGATGTTCGCCTTCGAGATGGTCATCGTGGCCCTCGCCGACCTCACCGCTATTGGCGTCTACATGCAATTCTGGTTCCCCGGCTCACCCAAGTGGGTGTGGGTCGCCGCCACACTGCTTCTCGTCGGCGGCGCCAACCTCGCCACCGTCAAGGCTTTCGGCGAGCTGGAATTCGCCTTCACCATCGTCAAGGTCGGCGCGGTCATCGCGATGATCCTAGGTGGCGTGGCCGTCCTAGTCTTCGGCCTCTCCACCGCGGAGACCACCGGCCCGGCCAACCTCGTCAACGATGGCGGCTTCTTCCCCAACGGCGTCTCCGGCATGGTCGCCTCTTTCATCCTCGTTCTCTTCGCCTTCGGCGGCACGGAGATCGTCGGCGTCGCCAGTGCGGAGGCAGAAGATCCCGCCAAGTCCGTGCCCAAGGCCGTCAACACCATCCCGGTACGCATCCTGCTGTTCTACGTCCTGGCCATCCTGGTCATCCTCATGATCAATCCCTGGCGCAGCATCACCGGTGAGGAAAGCCCCTTCGTCCAAATCTTCTCCACCCTCGGCGTCACCTGGGCTGCCGCCGCACTCAACGTCGTTGTCATCACCGCGGCGGTGTCCGCCATCAATGCGGATCTCTTCGGCGCCGGCAACGTTCTCACCGGCCTGGCACGCCAGAACCTCGCGCCAAAGGTCATGGCCAAAAAGACCCGAGGTGTGCCGGTCATGACCATGATCATCCTGCTCATCGTCATGATTATCGGCACCGGACTCAACGCGCTCATCCCGGATAACGTCTTCGAAGTCATCGCCTCCCTGGCCACGTTTGCCACCATCTACGTGTGGCTGATGATCCTCTTGGCCCACGTGGCTTCCCGCCGCCAGATGCCCACCGAGGAACGCGCCAGCCTGGAATACACCGTCCCCTTCTGGCCTTGGGGCCAATACTTCTCTATCGCCTTCATCATCTTCACTTTTGGCATCATGGTGTGGCAGGAGCAATACCGCCCGGCGCTCGCCACGGGCGTTATCTTCATCCTCCTTATGACCGCCATCTTCTACCTCACCGGCCGCCGCAGCGCCGCCGCGAGCACCCCACAGGAAGCAGCCCTGCAAAATACAGCCGAACAAGGAACAGACGCGAAAGGATAACCATGAACACCGTTGATGCCCCCGCCTACTCCCCTGCCCCCGAGTGGTCCGGCCGCTCCGATGGCCCGGGCCCCGAGCATGCGCGGTGGCACAGCGTAGTTCGTCCCCTCGACCTAGCGAACCCCCAGGAACAACCCGGCGTGGCACTCCTGGGCTTTGCCTCCGACGAGGGCGTTGAGCGCAACCATGGCCGCCCCGGCGCGGCTGCGGGCCCGGCTGCCCTGCGCGGCGCCTTGGGTTCCCTGGCGCTGCACCATCCGCATCCGCTGTACGACGCCGGCACGATCACCACCCAAGGCACCGACCTGGAGGCCGCCCACGAGCGCCTCTCCAATGCGGTGGAATCACTCTCACGCGCCGGGCACCTGCCCATCATCCTCGGCGGCGGCCACGAAACCGCCTTCGGCTCCCACCGCGGTGCTTTCCGCGCCCAGGGGCCTCTGCAGATCATCAACTTGGACGCGCACTTCGATCTCCGCACCGCGGACGTGCCCACCTCCGGCACCCCGTTTAAGCAGATCTCTGAACTGGTGGGCCGGGAGGACTTTGACTATTCCGTCTTGGGAATTTCCCGCCCCAATAACACGCCCGTGCTTTTCGACGAAGCCTCCGCCCTCGGTGTCACCGTCGTCCTCGACGAGGATTTGCTCAACATGGATCGCTCCCAGCTGCGCACAACCGTCGACAATATCTGCGCCGGCACCAAGCCCATCCACCTCTCCATCGACTTGGATGTCCTCCCCGCCGACCAGGCACCGGGTGTCTCCGCCCCCGCTGGCCTCGGCGTACCCCTGAACATCATCCGTGAACTCGCGCTCACCATCGCCGCCACGGGACGCCTCGCGCTTGTCGACGTCGTCGAGCTCAACCCCACCTTCGACGCCGACAACCACACCGCCAAGCTGGCCGCGCGGTTAATTGATGACATTGTGACGGCGCACTTTTCTGCTACCACAGAGGCGAATTCCTAGATAAGGTGCGGGCCAGCCGGCATACTAGTGCCCATGAGTTCACCGATTCGTGTTGTCGGCGCCGTCTTCGTTGAGGGCAATCGCTTCTTGGCCTGTCGAAAGGCTCCTGGAAAGTCCCTCGCCGGCATGTGGGAGTTTCCGGGAGGCAAGATTGAGTTGGGCGAAACCCCGGACCAGGCGCTGGCGCGTGAGATCAAGGAAGAGCTTTCCGTAACCGCAACCGTTGGCGACAAGGTCACCTCGACCTTGTACGAGTATGACTTCGCCACCATTGAGCTAACTACATTCCTGTGCCGCATCGAGTCCGGTGAACTAACCCTTAGTGATCACGACGAGACGCGTTGGGTGACCTCACCTGAGGCACGGGAACTCGACTGGGCTCCCGCAGACATTCCCACCGTCAAACTCATTTCTTCGCGCCTATGAGCTCCGAATCCATCCTGCCCTTCGGCATCTACGAAACCCCGGTCACCGCTCGTATTCAGGAGCGGATCGAGGAGACCAAACGGGCTCGCCCCACGGCTGCTACTGGCATCGCTCACGAGTCCACGAAGGACGTCAATCCGCGCTTCGCCGCGGCAGTGTCTCAGCATTTCGCCAAAGCACTTGAACAAAAACTCACCGAGATGACGAAGGCGGAAGACCGCGTTGCCCTCATCAATGCGCTAGCACAACATCTTGGTGCGGATGAGTCTATCGCCGCAGAACAGCTGCTCTACGCCATCTATCGATCAGAGCTCGAGGAGGCCCCGGAGCTTCCGGAAGTCTCGCTCAACACCAGTGCCTTGTTCACCAACAGCGTGGACGACACCAATATGTCGGTTGAGATCGCCCGTGAGATTAGAACGGCGGACTCCGTCGATCTGCTGTGCGCTTTCATCAAGAGCTCGGGCATTGCGATCATCAGCGATGAACTGGAATACCTCAGGGATCACCAGATTCCGTTGCGAGTCATTACGTCCACTTACTGCGGGGCGACCGAAGCAGCCGCAGTGCGCCGACTCGTGGAAGATTACGTTGCTGAAGTCCGCATTTGCTACGAACACAAGAGCACACGTTTGCATGCCAAGGCCTGGCTCTTCCGCCGCCAGTCTGGTTTCGACACCGCCTTCATCGGCAGCTCAAACCTTTCGTGCTCAGCGCTGGTTGATGGTTGGGAATGGAACGTCCGGGGTTCTCGTTCCTCCACGCCGGAGATCATTGAGAAGTTCATCAAGACCTTCGATAGCTATTGGTACGACAATCACTTCAAAACCTTTGTTCCGGAGAAGGACTACGCGCGCCTCAAGGAGGCTCTCGGCAGCGCCAAATTCCTCGAATCAAAGCCCGGCGAAAAGCTCGAGCTATCTGGCCTTCGCGTCGAGCCCTACCCCTACCAAGAAGAGATGCTCGAAGCTTTAGAGTCCGAGCGCGAAGTTCACGATCGTCACCGCAACCTCCTCATTGCCGCCACCGGTACAGGCAAGACGGTCGTGGCCGCATTGGACTACCGCCGCCTTTGCGAGAAGCTGGGGCGAAGGCCACGGCTGCTTTTCATTGCCCACCGGCGTGAGATTCTCACCCAGGCCCAGCGAACGTACCGCGAGGTTCTTCGCACTGCCAGCTTTGGCGAGCTCCTCCTCAGCGGTGAACAGCCTGCCCAGTGGGACCATGTCTTCGCGAGCATCCAGTCTCTGCATGGCAAGCGCCTGACCCAGATTGCACCGGACCATTTTGAGGTCGTCGTCATTGATGAGTTCCACCACGCCGAAGCTTCGACCTACCGCGCAGTCCTTGACTACTTGCAGCCGCGTGAGCTCCTGGGGCTAACGGCCACACCGGAGCGCGGTGACGGCGAGAATGTCCAGAAGTATTTCGACTATCGCGTAGCCCATGAGCTTCGCCTCTGGGATGCGTTGCGCCTCCAGCTCCTCGCGCCGTTGCACTACTACGGAGTCGACGATGATACCGACCTGACGAGCCTCACCTGGAACCGTGGAAAGAAGGACTACCAAGCTTCGGAGCTGAGCGAGTTTTATATCAAGGCCGGAGAGAAGCGCACCAGGTTCATCATCAATGAGCTCAACCGTCGCATCTTCGATCTCTCCGAAATGAAAGCCCTTGGTTTCTGCGTGACCATCGCCCACGCCGAATACATGGCGGAGCAATTCAACCTTTTCGGCATCCCTGCCCTAGCGGTCAGCAGCAAGCTCAACGTTGATGAGCGTCGTCGCGCCATTGAGCAGCTTCGCGAAGGCACTATCAAGATCATCTTCTCGGTCGATATTTTCAACGAAGGCGTCGACATCCCAGCGGTCAACACGCTGTTGCTTCTGCGCCCGACGCAAAGCCCGGTGCTCTTCGTCCAACAGCTTGGCCGGGGTCTGCGCCTCAACGAAGGAAAGAACGCCTGCACCGTCTTTGATTTCTTAGGTCTCCAGCACGAGGAATTCGATTTCGAAGAGCGCTTCAAGGTGCTTACCGCCGCTCGCGGAAAGAACCTCGCCAAGGAGGTAGAGCAAGGATTCCCTACTGCCCCGCCTGGCTCTAGCATCACCTTGGACCGCGTGACGACCGAGCGCGTTCTAAAGAACATCAAACGCTTGGCCCGGAACACCGTTAAGAAGATACGAGCACTCATTACTGACTACGGCTCGACCGACCTCGCAAGCTTCATAAATAGCTCTGGCGTCCCCGTGGAAGACATCTACCGTCGCAAGGGCATTACGTGGACCACGCTGCTTCGCGACGAGAACCTGCTGCCCTTCGGCCCTGCGAGCGAGCACGAAGAGTTTCTACTCAGCCGAATCCGGGTGCTGCTACACATCAACGATCCCAACCGCGTAGCGGCCTACAGTCTCCTGGTTTCTCCGGATGGGCCATATGAGAACGATATGACTCCCGAGCAAGTCCGGTACGCCACCATGCTTGTGCTGGCTCTGTGGGCGAACTCAAATACGGCAATCCCAGAGACCATTGACCAGGCCCTGGGCATCATCCGCGCCTGCCCTGCCTTCGTCGCCGAAGTAACTCAGGTTATGCGGCTCACACTCGACCGCTCCCGAGTCATCCCAGAGAAATCGACGAATAGTGTCTTGGAAACACACGCGGATTACAGCCTCGCCGAACTCGTCGGCGCTTTGGACGACGGCTCTCTGCGCAAGCTCGCCAACCTCCCACGCGAAGGGGTACGCCGCTTCGATGCCTCTAACACTGATCTTTTCCTGGTTACTTTCCAAAAGGATGAGAACGTTAGTGCTTCGACAAACTACCGCGATTACCCGCTAGCACCGGATCGTTTGCACTGGGAATCCCAATCCACCACATCACTTAAGTCCGCGATGGCTCGCCGCTACATCCACCACCATGAGCTCAACGGCAACATCATCATCGCAACCCGTTTTAATAAGAAGAACAAGGTGGATACGGCTTCGGCATATACCTTCCTAGGAAACGTCGATTACGTCACGCACAGCGGTGAGAAGCCGATCCAGTTCGAATGGAGCCTCCGCCGTGACATGCCCAAGCAGCTTTATGCAGCCGGGCGCACTGTGGCTTAAACCTCACATTGAGTTAAACCAGGAAGTTGACGCCGTAACCACCATAAATTAATCTTTTCTTAGCAGATTAAGAAGTAATTAATCTTTGTTGCCTTGGTGCAGAAAAATGGAGGTCGGTTATGGGAGCCGCGAGCGAGCGTAGCCAAAAGCACTGGAACCGCCCAGATACCGGTTCCGAAACTTCCGTGTATGGGTTTACGCGTTTTAGGGAACGCAGCTTCAAGACTGGCACCACCCCACGATGGGCTGCATGCAGCAAGAAAGCGCGCCACACGCGCTAAGTAGCGTTAAAGCCGCCCCAAAACTCCGTCAGCACAACTCCGCTAGCAATTCGCAGTCGGACTATTCTGCTCTCTATCGCCGCGGGTGGTAGCGGCGGCGCAACCCACGCAGAATGATCTTCCGCTCCCCCAAGGTGTCGCGGCCGAATGCCCACGCCACAATGCCGGCCGCGGCCACCACTGCGCAGAAGCCGAAAGCGGTCTCAAATCCGTACCTATCCGCCAGCAGCCCGATGAAAATCGGGCCTAAAATCTGCCCGAAGTCACCCGCCATCTGGAACGTCGACAGCACCTGTCCGCCCGAGCGCTGCGAGCCGACGATGTCCGCCACGGCTGCTTGCTGCGACGGAGCGATGAGGCCCGATGCCGCACCGGACAGGGCGGAGAGGATGAGGAGGGATACGATGTTCGTCGCCAAGCCCAGCGTGCCAACGAACAATGCGGAGCCCACCAATCCTGCAATGATGAGCGGGCGGCGCCCAACCCGGTCGGACCATGATCCGGAGAACTGCAGAACAATGGCGTTGCCGGCGGCGAAGGCCGCCAGAGCGACGCCCGACGTCGAGGCGCCGTTGGCAAAAATGGCGGCTGCGAACAGAGGGAGGACAGCCACGCGCACGCCCATGTTGATCCAGCCTTGGGCAAAGTTCGACGTCAGTACCGCCCGGTAGGCGGTATCCTCCCAGGCTTCCGCCAAGTGCATCGGACGAAGTTGGCGCCGGCGCTCATCAGCGCGATTGACCGACGGCATGAGGATCCACACAACCAACGCCGCGATAGCCACACCGGTGCCGTAAATAAAGAAGGGCCACCGGAACCCCAGGAAGGAAAGGCTCGCACCCACGAGCGGACCAATCACGTTGCCGAGAAGGAAGGATGTGGCGTAGGTAGCCGAACAGCGCCCGCGGATGCTGGGCGGTGCCAGGCGCACGATGAGGCCCATTGCCGCGACAGTAAACATCGTCGAACCAATGCCCGCGATAGCCCGCAAGGCGACGATCTGCCAGTATTCCTGCGCCATCCCTACCAAGCCGGTGGTGAGCGCCACGGTGAACAAACCCGTCACATAAACGCGGCGCGTGCCCACGCGGTCAATGAGGAAGCCAGCGGCCGGGGCGAAGACAAGGCGGCTGGCGGAAAAGACGGAGACAACGAGGCCAGCTGCGGCCATTGAGACGTCGAAGCTGACGATGAACTGTGGAAGCAGCGGCGCAATGAGCCCGTACCCCAAGGCGATGATGAACCCGGCGGTGACCATGACCCAAATTTCCCGCGGGATCTTAACCTGCGGAGCTGCAGTATTTTTCATATCGCCATTCACTGTATCCCACCCCGTCAAATCGTCGAACGTTTCATCGAATATACGTTCCCTTAAAGGTTCGGTGATGTCCGCGTGGATTTCTAGTGTGTGGGTCATGAAGAACTACAGCAGCATTCACACTTCCGTTCAGTCCCCGTCCATACTCAGCACCGGTGAACTCACCGCGGATATCCTCTACCACCACCACGAAACGCTTCGCTCCATAGAGAGCATCATCCGTCATCCGCGCTCGCTTGCGCGGCCGACGCCGCAGTGGCGCCCGCCATCAAAGGTATTGCCACCGGTAGAGATATATGGCGGTGAAGCGCTCCCCCTAACGCTTACCATTTCGCGCCACCGCGTGGGTGAGCGGGCTAAGGCCCGCGTTCTGGGGTATGGCGAAAAGCGCGTACCTTCCTACCTCGTTACGGTGCGCATTACTGATCCCACTGGCCGTCCCGTCGCCCCCTCACTAGCGGAAGCGTGGGTGCGGGCCCTAGTTCCTGAAGAACTCGTCTCCGCAGTGCATGAGATTTCCAGCAGCAGTGCGGCTACGTTCGTGTGGCTGGTGGATAGCACCTACACACCGGTGCATTCCCCGCTTTCCCTTTTCGAAGGGTTTAGTCAGGCCGCCTAATACCGGTGGGCCTTATCTAATTGAGATGCTCAGTCGCTAGAAATAGCGCTGGATCCGGTCCAGAAAACCTTTGGGCGGCTCCTCATCAAGAGAAAGTGAGAACCTGTCCTCCGTCAGCACGCGATCCAATGCTGGGCGCGTCTCCGGGTAGTCATAAAGGCGGAGGATGGGTTTCGGCGCCAAGCGGATTGCAATGCACACCACAAGCGCCGTAAACGTCTTGTCAATGACGTCAGAGCACAGGTTCTGAAGCAGTATGGCGAGGCGTTCATCATGCAGTATGAGCTCCCACAGCGCTATTAGTTCAGCGGGGCCGCGCTGGCCGTAATCGCTGGGTAGTAACCACGTAGAAACGGCGGACAACAATCCTGCGACAATGCCCAGACCGGTACCAGCAAGCATCATGGCCAGCATTCGTTTAAACGCACCACGGCGCGCAAGCCAGCCAAACAAATAGGCCACCACCACGGCTGTTGGCAAATACGCCAAGAGCGACGGGTTATTGATACTAGCCAGGCAAGCGCTCAAAACTGCGGTGCCCATTCCCAAGACAGGGCCGTAAACGATTGCTATGAAAGCCGTGCCCATCATGTCGAGGTACAAGGGGATGTTGATGTTGAAGATCAACGACGACAAGAGGAGGTTTGCCGCCACTGCAAGCAAAGGGTTGAACAGTGCGTGGTTACCCAAGGACCGCCACTGTGCGGCAATGAAGAGAATTGCGCCGAGCAGACTCAGGCACCACACGCCGGTCGAAAGCACGGAGGAAAAGACAAAATCACGATGGCCATAGTCCGAGCGCAACGACAGGACCCAAGACAAGGCCACGCACACTAGCGCGGTGCCAACACACAGACGCTGGCTCAGTGATGCCTTGCCAATCGGCATTTGTCTTGGTTGCTCCTCATCGACGTTAGGAAAAGTACGCTCCTACCCTACCCCGGACGCTTCTAGTCGTCGGCGTCGCCTTCCTCGATGTCGGAGTCATCGTCATCATCATCGTCGTCATCGTCGTCGAAAAGAACGTCATCCTCGTCCTCATCATCGGCGCCGAAGATGTCATAGACCTCAGGCTCGTCAAAATCGGAGTCATCGATGCTAACCAGCTGGGCTTCCCAGTCCAAGGCCTGATCGGAGACAAGGCTCAGCACGTCAAAGAGACGGTCAAAATCAGTGTAGGTGCCCAGTTCGAGGGCCTCGGCAGGAACCTCGATGATGGGGGCTAGCCCGCCGTCCACGTCTTCCGCGTCGCCGAAGATGGCAACGCGCTCTTCTTCGCTCAGGTCCTCTGGAGTCTCGATGTCCCAGAGCTTGCTGATTGCCTCATCTTCCAGCTCATCGAGCTCTTCCTCATCGAAGTCGAAGGAGAGGAAACGCACGATCGCGCTCGGGACACCGTCGATGGTTTCCACGAGCACGCGCAGCTCCGAGTCGTTGGCAACTTCCGCCACGACCAGATTCGGGTTGAACTCATCCTGAAGAAACTCCAACTCAGCGATGCGTTCATCGGTGCCTTCCAGCAGGTCACGCAGCACCGTCACCACCTGGTCCGTGGCAATGTGGCGGGATACGGCCTCAACCGCATCGTCCACAGAAAACGCCACGGACACCAAAACGGCCTCGAAGTCTTCATCATCTTCATCCACATCGGCCGCGGCAATGTAGACGTTGGCCGCCGGCAGGATGGGGTCAATTTCCACAAACTGGATTTCCAAATCGGAGGTGATGGGCACGAACATCACATCGTCGTTGACGCGGGACTCAATGCCCTCCCCGTCCAGAGCAGAGGCGATATCTTCAAAAAAGCTCATGTGATTAACATCCGTCCATGTGGGAGTCTCACCCGGGCTGCTGCCAAGGCCCCACACATCTTACCTGCGATCTCCGTCAATAGCTCTCCTCATCGAGCAGGAATCCCAGTTCCTTCAGAATCTCCGGGCGCCCAGTACCCCACTCCAACATGTCATAGGCCTCCCATGCTTGGCGACGCCCCTCCATCGGCGCCTCCTCCACGCGCGGCTCCACATCAAAAACCATGGTCGAGCGCTGCGGCGCGCGGTATTGCGGCCAGTTGTCTAGAGGCGCTCCGCCCCGAATGAACTCGCCCCACTGCGCCTGCATGGTCTCGGTCACGTCCTCCATTTCGGAAGGCTTAGCAATGCTGTTTAGGAAGGACACTCTCGACGCCCCTGGATCGCCAAAGATGTTGGATAGCTCCATCGAATGCATCGCACCCAAGCCCAACCAGCGCAGCGCCGCCGGAGCGAAGTCGAAGCGGTACATCCACGTGGGATAGCGCCGTGCGTGCTCGGAGGCCACGCGGACGGTCGGGGCCCAAAAGAGGGCGTCGGTCAGCAGATCCCCGAAATCGCGGCGGGAGACGGCACCGCCGTAGGCCGCGATGACATCCGGTGCGCTCTCCGGATCAAAAGAGGCTAGCAGCCGCAGGGCCGCGCGCTCTCGGGCGCTCTGGCGTTGGAAGAGGAATTTTCCAAAGCTGGCCTCACCGGAGTTGGTTCCCACCAGCAGCGGCACCGGGTGTTGGTTGCCGTCCTCAAAGGCTTCGATGGGATGGTGCGGGATGAGGTCGCCGTCGACAGTCGGCGCATAGCAGGAGTTCAGGTACAGCAACTCGCCCGCGCGCCACATCATGGACTGGCCAGAGCGCACTAGATCCGCGAAGTCCTCGCGGCGCAGATCATCGGCGGTGGTATCGCGCGGCAAGGCCATCTTGTGAACCAGCTCGCGGGCCCAAAACACCGATTGCGCTCGTGAATGAATCATGCCGATCGGCGGCGACTGCGCAATCGCGCGGTGAAAAAGCCCTTCTGCACGCGGCACCGCCATGAGAGTGAGGACGGCCGCGCCGCCGGCGGATTCACCCATGAGGGTCACGTTTTCTGGGTCCCCGCCGAAGGCCGCGATATTTTCGCGTACCCATTCCAGCGCTAAGACTTGATCCGCCACAGCCGGGTTGGCACAGGCCTCACCGCCAAGACTGCGGACGTCGAGGTAGCCCAAGGCGCCTAAGCGGAAATTCACCGAAACATAAACAACGTCCATCTGGGCTGCGAACTCGAAGCCGCGCAGCATCAGCATGTGGGAGGAACCTACAATGAAACTTCCGCCATGCAAATACACCACGACGGGCAGCTTCTCCCCTGCCTTAGAACCCGACGGTGTATCGGGTGAACCCGTATCGTGCGGCCGGACGACATCAAGGGTCAGGCAATCTTCTGCACCCTCGATGCGGTCGGTCCAAGAGTACACCGGCTGCGGGGCCACGTGCCCGAACTCACGGCAATCCCGGATTCCTTCCCACGCCGGGGCAGGCCGCGGTTCCATGAAACGGTTGGCGCCCGAGGTATCTGCGCCAAAAGGGATACCGCGCCACGAGCGGACAGGAGCGCTGAGCGGGCGGTCCGTGCGTAACTCTTCCTCGATGCAACCTCGTACCCAACCGCCGGTGGTGAGCACCGTGAGATCGTCGGCAAGCGCGGTGCGTGCCGCCTCCTGTGCGGCGAGGGCACGGGCGTGGAGGGAATCTGCAAGCAAGCGCGCCGCAGCCGCGCTGACCTCACGCGGAGGGAAAGGCTCAAACTCGCTCATGCCTCATACCCTAGTGCGCCACCCTGCTAGCGCGCTGGATAAAGCTTTTTCGATACGGTGGTAAACATACAGTTCAGATTCACAATCAGATTTAGTTAAAAAGTTAGGTGAGACAATGTTGGACAAGGTCTTTAACAAGGAGAAAAAGGGCAAGGACATTAGTCGCCGGGATGCATCGGTCGATCAGGCCGGCTCCGCAGAGGCTGTGGGAACCTTGGAGGTGGATGAGGCCAACCGCATCACCAAGGGATTCCTGGCGGCCATCGACAAAGTCGTCTCCGTCCAGTCCTCCGTCATCATCAACTATGTCGAGGGCCTAAAGAAGCGCAACCCCGACGCCAGCCCTGCGGAGCTGCAAGAGCTCATCGACAAGCATTTCATGAACATCATCACCGGTACCGGTGCTGCCGCGGGCGCCTCCGCGGCTATCCCTGGCATCGGCCTAGTCACCGGCGCAGCCACTATCGGCGCGGAATCCCTGGTCTTCCTTGAAGCCGCCGCCTGGTACATTCTCGCCTCCGCGCACCTGCGCGGTGACAACATCCGGGATAAGGAGCGCCGCCGCGCGCTGGTCTTGGTGGTGCTCACCGGCTCCCAAGGCAGCGCGTTGGTCGATACCTTTGTGGGTGATGCAACCTCCCTGTCGGGCGTCACCTCCGCTGCTACCCTCTCGCGTTTTTCCGGCCCTACCCTCAGCGGTCTCAACGGCCGCCTGACCAAGCTCTTCATGAAGCAGGCCACCAAGAAGCTCAAGTGGGCATGGGTATCCAAACTGCTGCCGATGGGTGTAGGCGCGGTGCTGGGAACAACCGCCAACCGTAAATTGGGCCGCCAAGTAATCAACCATGCGGGCACCCAACTCTCCCCCCTGCAGGGGGAATAAAAGGGGCGAAACCCGCTCAGGTTAGTGAGCAAACTTACAAGGGCCGTATCATAAGGAGAGACACTTTTCGGGGTGCCTTTCGCACCCGTGGATTGGCCTACTAGAGTCGAATAAAGACAAACTTAGAAGCACAGAAAGAGGCGAGCATCTGCCGTGAGCAACTCGAGCATCTATGGCCCGAATGCGTGGCTGATTGACGAACAGTTTCAGCAGTACTCCAAGGACCCGAACTCCGTAGACAAGGAGTGGCGCGAGTACTTTGAGGCCAACGGAGCACCGAAGTCGGCCGCACAGCCCAAGGCTGCGAACGCTCAATCCAGCACCCCCACCAAGAAGAAGGACGCGGCACAGGCTGCGCCGAAGAAGACCCAGGCTGAGGAGAAGTCTTCCGCTGTTCCAGGCGCTAAGGCACGGAGCGATTCCAAGGCTTCCGCCGCATCCAAGAAGAACGCGAAGAAGACGGAGAAGAAGTCCGAGTCCCCGCTGGACCGCATCAAGGAGGCACCGGAGCCGGGCTCCCGCGTACTCAAGGGCATGTTCAAGGCCATTGCCAAGAACATGGACGAGTCCCTGGAGATCCCCACCGCTACCACCGTGCGTGACATCCCGGTCAAGCTCATGTGGGAAAACCGCGCGATGATCAACGATCACCTCAAGCGCACCCGCGGCGGCAAGATCTCCTTCACCCACATCCTGGGCTACGCGCTGGTGAAGGCCGTTCAGATCCACCCGGATATGAACGTCCGCTACGAAATCCAGGACGGCAAGCCCACCGTGGTTCAGCCGGAGCACATCAACCTGGGCCTGGCTATTGACCTTCCACAGAAGGATGGCTCCCGCGCCCTCGTCGTCGCCGCCATCAAGGAGGCCGAAAACAAGACCTTCTCCGAGTTCATCGATGCCTACCAGGACATCGTTGACCGCTCCCGCAAGAACAAGCTGACGATGGATGATTTCTCCGGCGTCACCATCAACCTGACCAACCCGGGTGGCATCGGCACCCGCCACTCCATCGCCCGCCTGACCAAGGGCTCCGGCTCCATCATCGGTGTGGGATCCATGGATTACCCGGCAGAGTTTGCCGGCACCTCCGCCGACCGCTTGGCAGACCTCGGCGTCGGCCGCCTAGTTACCCTGACCTCCACCTACGACCACCGCGTTATTCAAGGCGCGGAGTCCGGTGAGTTCCTGCGTACCGTGGGCCAGCTCATCCTGGATGATGCCTTCTGGGACGAGCTCTTCGAGTCCATGGGAGTTCCCTACCAGCCCTTCCGCTGGGCTGCCGACGTGCCGAACACGGGCGTCGACAAGAACACCCGCGTCATGCAGTACATCGAGGCCTACCGCTCCCGTGGCCACCTTCTCGCGGACATCAACCCGCTGGGTTGGAAGCAGCCGGGCCTGCCCTGGCCGGATCACCGCGACCTCGACCTGGCTACCCACGGCCTGACCATCTGGGATCTGGACCGCACCTTCAACGTGGGCGGTTTCGGCGGCAAGGAGACCATGACGCTGCGCGAGGTGGTTACCCGCCTGCGCTCCGCCTACACCCTCAAGGTTGGCTCCGAGTACGCCCACATCCTCGACCGCGATGAGCGCGGCTGGCTGCAGGAGCAGATTGAGGCCGGCATGCCGAAGCCGACCAACTCTGAGCAGAAGTACATCTTGCAGAAGGTCAACGCCGCTGAGGCTTTTGAGAACTTCCTGCAGACCAAGTACGTGGGCCAGAAGCGCTTCTCCTTGGAGGGCGCTGAGTCCCTCATTGCCCTGCTGGATTCCATCGTGGACACCGCAGCAGGCCAGGACCTCGACGAAGTTGTTATCGGCATGCCGCACCGCGGCCGCCTCAACGTCCTTTTCAACATCGTGGGCAAGCCACTGGCAGATATCTTCGGTGAGTTCGACGGCAACTACAAGGGCGGCCAGATGGGCGGCTCCGGTGACGTGAAGTACCACCTGGGCGCAGAGGGCGAGCACCTGCAGATGTTCGGTGACGGGGACATCAAGGTCACCCTGGCTGCTAACCCGTCTCACCTCGAGGCCGTCGACCCGGTCATGGAAGGTATCGCACGCGCCAAGCAGGACATCCTGGACAAGGGTGCTGAGGGCCACACTGTTGTGCCGATCATGCTCCACGGCGATGCATCCTTCACCGGCCTGGGCGTGGTCCAGGAGACCATCAACCTTTCCCAGCTGCGCGGCTACACCACCGGCGGTACCGTCCACGTGGTGGTTAACAACCAGGTTGGTTTCACCACCACCCCGGATTCCGGTCGCTCCACGCACTACGCCACCGACCTGGCCAAGGGCTTCGATTGCCCGGTCTTCCACGTCAATGGCGACAACCCGGAGGCTGTTGTCTGGGTGGGCAAGCTGGCCACCGAGTACCGCCGCCGCTTTGGCAAGGACGTCTTCATTGACCTCGTTTGCTACCGCCTGCGCGGCCACAATGAGGCCGATGACCCGTCCATGACCCAGCCACGTCTCTACGACATCATCGATGACCACAAGTCCGTCCGTGAGCGCTACACCGAAGAGCTCATCGGCCGCGGTGACCTTTCCGATGAAGAGGCAGAGGCAGCTGCACGTGACTTCCACGACCAGATGGAGTCCGTCTTCGCTGACCACAAGAAGGCACAAGAGGCTGGCCCGAAGGAGCAGACTGGTATCACCTCCTCCCAGGAGCTGACCCGCGGTCTGGACACTTCCATTACCGCTGAGGAGATCGCCGAGATTGGTGATGCCTACGGCAACCCGCCGGAGGGCTTCGAGTACCACAAGCGCGTGGCCAAGGTGGCCAAGGAGCGCCAGAAGTCCTCGCGCGAGGGAGGCATCGACTGGGGCTGGGGCGAGCTCATCGCCTTCGGTTCCCTGGCTAACTCCGGCAAGGTTGTACGCCTGGCCGGTGAGGATTCCCGCCGCGGCACCTTCACCCAGCGCCACGCGGTTGCCTTCGACCCGCGCACGGGTGAGGAACACAACCCGATTGCTCAGCTGGCTTCGTCCAAGGGCAATGGCGGTAAGTTCATGGTCTACAACTCCGCGCTGACCGAGTTCGCCGGCATGGGCTACGAGTACGGCTACACCGTGGGTAACCCGGATGCTGTCGTGGCCTGGGAGGCACAGTTCGGTGACTTCGCCAACGGTGCGCAGACCATCATCGATGAGTACGTCTCCTCCGGTGAGGCGAAGTGGGGCCAGCTCTCCAGCCTGATCCTGCTGCTGCCGCACGGCTACGAGGGCCAAGGTCCGGACCACTCCTCCGCCCGCATTGAGCGCTTCCTGCAGCTGTGCGCTGAGGGCTCCATGACGGTGGCTCAGCCTTCCACCCCGGCTAACCACTTCCACCTGCTGCGCCGCCAGGCTCTTGGTGAGATGAAGCGCCCGCTGGTGGTCTTCACCCCGAAGTCCATGCTGCGCAACAAGGCCGCAACCTCCTCCGTGGAGGACTTCACTGAGGTCAAGAAGTTCCAGTCCGTTATCAACGACCCGAACTTCGTAGACATCAACGGCAAGAAGGTCGGCGATACTGACAAGGTCAAGACCATCATGCTGGTTTCCGGCAAGCTCTACTGGGAGCTGGCCAAGAAGAAGGAAGCCGATGGCCGCGATGACATCGCCATCGTTCGCGTGGAGATGCTCCACCCAATTCCGTTCAACCGCCTGCGTGAGGCTTTCGAGGCTTACCCGAACGCAACGCAGATTCGCTTCGTGCAGGACGAGCCCGCCAACCAGGGCCCGTGGCCGTTCTACAACGAGCACCTGCGTGAGCTCATCCCGGACATGCCGGAGATGGTCCGCGTGTCCCGCCGCTCGCAGTCCTCGACTGCTACCGGTAACGCGAAGGTTCACCAGATTGAGCAGAAGAACCTGCTCGAGGAAGCCTTCGATGTCTAAAGGCGCTTAACGCCACAGGCGCTGGCGCACAGCACAGCGCCGAGCAAGGCCCCGGCCACCACGAACTCACAGCGAGTGCGGTGGCCGGGGCCTTTTCTTGCTTGTGTAACCCGGGGTGCCTCCCCTACCAGACCACAAAAGCCGCGCTGCGCGCTCAGCCACCCGCTCCTCGCGCTCAGCTACCCGCCCTCCGTTCTCCCTTAATCGCCCTTCGCGCTCACCGTGAGCCTCAAACAGCAACCACAAGCTCTCCCGGTGAGCGCGAAGGGAGACACGCATAAGAACCTCTTCTCAGAAACTCCACGAAATGTTGGCCAGAACTGCACGATGAGATCAAGCTGTGGCGAAACCTCTAAGCGGTCTTCGCACGCACCAGCGCGTTCGACCACGATGGCGCCCCAGCTGCCGACGATCGCGGCAGAACCCACGGCAGCACTAAGAGAGTCGTTGAGCTGGACAGCGAGCTCCCCAATCTTGCTCACCTCGGGTCGAGTGGTGCTTCACGCCGAAAGCAGACAGACCTAACTCGATATGACCCCGAATTTCGAAAATGCTTTTCGACTGCCGCAGTGCAATTGAGCAAAAAGAAACGCCCGAGCTATTGCTCGGGCGTTTACTCGTGGTCTACTCAACCACTGCCGTGGGGCCGGAAGGGCCCCTGCGGACACCTAGCGTTTAGGAGTCCTTGCGGCGGCTAGGACGCAGAATCAGAGCTGCACCAGCGATGAGTGCCAGCGCCACACCAATGAGGCCCAGGACGTTAGCACCGGTGTTGGCAAGCTTGCCAGACGAGGTGCTCTTGGAAGAGGCCGGGGTGCTCGTGGTCGCGCTTGGCTCGCTGCCCTGGCTCGGCTGAGCACTCTGGGTCTGCTCGGACGTCGGCTGTGCTTCCTCGCTCGGTGCCTCTTGTGCCTTCGGCTCCTCAGGCTTCAGCGGCTCAACTGGCTTGGCCGGCTTCGTCGGCAGCTCCGGAAGGTGCGGAAGCTTAAAGAAGTGGGCCAATGCCGGCGGGATAATCACCAGCGGGATGAGCGGCCACAGGCTGCTGAGGTTCGGGATGCTCGAGGTACCTGGCTTGCCTGGCTCGTCCGGGTTGCCTGGCTCGTCCG
>NZ_KV803672.1:0-405 GCF_001811145.1 Corynebacterium sp. HMSC062A03
GTGGTTGAGTGAACGATTGTTTTGCTGCCACCGTTTGTTTAATCGGGTGGAGATACATCTTAACCAGAATGGTTGACTAACATTATTTAATAGTACGTGGTGCATTGTTGGGTGTCTGGGGCATTGTTCCCTGGTTGTTTAACCCACATGAGCTTGATGGTCGGAGTGCTTAATGTTCTGGTTGTTGGGCTGGTGTGGGGTGTTGTGTGAGAACTGTATAGTGGACGCGAGCATTAAACCATGTGCTTGCTGCTGATACGTGCTTTGTGCGTGTGTTGGTGGTGGGTTGTGGTTTGTGTGATTTCTTTGTTCTTTTGTGTTTTGTGTGTTCACACCAGCATTGTCTTCTGCTGCTTTTGTGGTGGTTGCCTTGTTGGTTGTGTGTTCGTTATTTAGGGCGCATGG
>NZ_KV803673.1:0-19881 GCF_001811145.1 Corynebacterium sp. HMSC062A03
ATATCAGGTGTCTACCTAACAGGGGTCAGGTCCGTGGTGAAGAAGGTAGTGGATTCAGCCGAGTGCCCTTTACCCTCCGTCGGAAGAAGAGTGGTGGAGAAGGCCTCTACGTCACGGTCTACCTTGGCCGGGGAACCTTCGGTTTCGCCGCCTTCGATCTCCTCTAAGTTTGACTCGTAGGCGTTGAAGGTGCGGGGTGCTGCGCGGTTCAGTTCCTTGGCCAAGCTATCGGCGTCGGAGGCGTCGGCGTAGGTGCCGCCGGTGGCGTCGGCAATGCACTGCAGTTCCTGCTGTGCCTCGGGCTCAACGTTGAAGCCGACGGTATTGATGACTAGGTCGATGCCCTGCTCCTTCAGCTCTTTCGCCACATCACACACGGGTGGCGGGGTGCAGGTGGCAACGCCATCGGAGACCAAGATGATGCTGCGCTGGCCTTCCTCTGGTAGCTCAGCGGCGGCCTTGCGTAGGGACTCGCCGATGGGGGTGAATCCTCGTGGCTGCAAGCCATCCATATGGGCGATCATCTTCTCAGAGTTACCGGCCTCGGGTGGTGCGACCACGGTGATGTCCTGGCAACCGGCCGCCTCATCTTCGGGGGCTTCGCCGGTGTTGCCACCATAGGTGACAAGCCCCAGAGGGGCGTCATCTCCGGCTTCGGTGATGAAGGTGCGGGCGGCCTCCTTGGCGGCATCAATGCGGGTCTGCCCGCCGGCATCGTTGGTGATCATCGAGCCGGAGGAATCGAAAACCACCATGGTTGGAGCCATGTTGCTGGAAGTGGAGTTGGCCGATTCGGAAGGTTTGTCTTCCGCGGCGGCTAAGGGAAACAGCCCGGTTGCAGCTGCCGCGGCTAACACCGCGAGAATGGCCGCTAAGGCCACCGATAAGGAACGGAAAGTATGGTGAGGGAAAGTGTGCATGTGAGTTAAGTTACATGCCAAGTGGTTACCTCGCTAGGCGAGCGTGGAACCGAGGGGGAGTGCGCCCCATTGACACCCCGCTATTAGTCATCCAAAGCGTGCAGGTAGAAAAAGCGGATCAGCGCGCGCCGGGGAATATCGAGCAGCGGGCGCAGAAAGGCGAGGCGGGCGGGTTGGGAGGAGGCGTCGACAAGCAGGAGCGTGCGCCCATCCCGCAGGCGCTCCAGGGTAAAGGTTTCCTCGCCGCGCTCGATGTGGCCGGGGAGGGTGCCGTAGGTAAAGCCGCAGCGGCCCTCCTCGTGGAATACATCCACCACTCGGCAGCGAAACTCCCATGGGCCTAACCCGAGGGAGACCTCTGCGCCTTCTTCTACGATGGCGTGGCTGGGATTAACCCGAAAGAGGCCGCTGCGCTGGAGTCCCCAGCTAAAGAGCTTGTCGGCCGCGGTGTCAAAATCAGCGTCGATGACGCGGGACATGTGCAGTTGTGGGAAGCTTGCGGTGGAGGAGTAGGAGAGTGGTTCGGGCATCGCTTAAGCCCTGTCGCCTGCACGGCGAAGCCAGGCGCAGAGTTCCTTCTGTGCGCGGTCCACGCCGCCGGGGTAGCTTTCCTCAAGCTCGAGTTTGACGCTATCGAAAATGCGCTCTGAGATGAGCTCCGCGCGCTCTCTACTCAGTTGTCCTTGTAGTTCATCGAGCGGCACCTTGAGCTCCGTATAGGGGCTCGGGCGGAAGTACCACGACCGCATGTCCTCCGAATAAACGGCAATAGTTGTCTTCGTCATGTGCGATTCCAGCACAACGTTCCCAAACACCAGCGACGTCAGCTTCTTGGATTCCATGGCCGCGAGTGTAGACCGATGTGAACGCCTGCTGCTTTTAAGCGGGTTTAACCTGCGGTAACCGGTTGGATAGAGAGGTAGTTGGCATCGCCAGCGCACCCTTCGAAGCCGGAAATGCGGATGAAGGCGCTGGCGGTTTCGCCGGGCGGGTAGACGCGCAGGCCGTCGGCCGCCTGGGGCTGGCAGGAAGTTGGGTCAAGGACACCCATGTTGGTCATCTTCAGGCCCGCACGGGCAGAGTGCCCGGGCTCGAGCGTGACGGTTGCTGTTTCTTGGCCCGATTCACGCTCGGCGGCGGGGCCGAGCTGGGTGCCGTCGTCATTGGTGACGGCGGAGACGCCAGGAAAGCCTTGCAACGTACACGGTGCGGGGGAAGTGTTGGTGAACGTAATGTCAGCCAAGCGTGAGCCGGCGGCCCCCTGCTCGTTGGCAAGACTGATATCTAGCTGTTTCGTTGTGCAGGCGCTGTCGGCGGCAGTGGGGATTGCGCCTTGGGCGCTGTGCGCGTCTTCGCTTGTCTCGGGTGACTTCTGTTCGGCGGCCGCTGAATCTGCGTCGTGTGACTGCGGGTCTGCGGATGTTGAAGCCCCAGATTCGGCGCTGGCGGCTTGAGTGGTGGGGGAGACAGCGGAAAGCGTGGCGTCGGTGCTGTCATCGGTGGCGCAGCCGGCCAGTGCAAGGGCAAGGGAACCGGCCGCGAGAACGGGGAGTAGTCGCTGCGTAATCATGGTGTGGAGTCTAGGTCTTGGGAGCTTAGAGTTCTTGCAGGGCGGGGAATACCCTCTCCTTGAGTAATGGGGCGATAGTGACGTCTGGGGCAGCGGGATCGACCCAGGCTAGCTCTGCAATCTCCTTGTCAGGGTGGGCGACGGAAATCTCTTCTTCACAGACATAGACGTGAGCGTGGATCGTCTGAGGTGCGTCATTGGCCGCAGGCGAGACATAGGTGGCTAGGCGGCGCAACTTCGACATATCAACCGCGGCGCGAACAGCCTCGTGGGCGATGAGCTGGGCGGCGCGAGCTGGATTAATGGTCTCATCGATGGAGCCAAATGGCAGGACGAATTCTGGAGTATCGGTGGCGCGGATGACAAGAACGCGGCCATGGTTATCGCGCAGGATTACAGCGACTATCTCAGCAATGCCTGCAGGAGATGACGAAGAATTGGCAGTCTCAGACATGCCTCCATAGTAGGTCTGCGGAGGCGCGGCAGGCGGTGAAAGATAAGAGGGGGCACCCGAAAACTGTCAGTAGTGTAACGGCTTGGACACAGTCCCACACGTTAGAAAACGGCTACCCCAGTGCGCGTGTCATTATGGGGGAAGTCTTATAGACCAATACGAGAAGAAGTGAAAAGAGGAATTGCTCAATGAGAAAAATTCCGCACCTTAAGAAAGTCATTGTGGGCTCGGCTTTCGCAGGTGCGTTCTTCCTGGGTAACCCAATGGCGGGTGCTCAGGAGCTCCCCACCATCCCGGAGATTGATTCAGCAGGTTTTGTCGACCAGGTACGCACGGATCTGCAGTCCGTAGGTATTGAGACCAAGCCCGTGGACAAAGAGCTGACCGACGCCCTCGATACCGCCGTCAACGGTGCTGCTGCAGCGGCATCGAAGGATGTGAATCAGGCAGTCGAGGGAGCCGTGAACTCGCCTGCGGCGCAGCGCCTCGCGGAGCAAGCGAACCTGCAGACGCAACTGCCGGCCCCGTCCGAGCAGCAAGATTATGCCGGCGCTGATGCTATCACGGGTGAACCGCTGACGAACCCGACACCTATCGGACTGCTGGAGGAAGCCACGCAGCCGGAATTTGTACCCCAGGGCACGGATCCGAATTACGTGTGGAAGAACGACCTGTTCTCCAAGATTGCTGCTGGTAAACCGCACGCGGAGTACGTTCTGCATCGAGTCCCTGGTTCTTTCTACGATGCTCCCCAGATCCCCGAGGAATCCAACGTTGCGATGACCGAAGGGAAGTCTCTGTACGGCCCGGGAACTCCGCTGTACATCCGTGAGGACACCATGTGCACGCTGACGGCAGCCGGCACTGATGCCGAAGGCCGCAAGGTCGGTATTACAGCTGGTCACTGCGGAAATGTCGGCGACCCGGTGTCCTCGGCGGACTCCTGGCAGGTAGGCCCCACCGGCACCGTGGTGGCGAAGAACGCTAACCTGGACTATTCGCTCATCGAATTCGGCTCCCAGGCCGAGGTAACCCGCAGCTACAACGGTGTGAGCGCGCAGGCGATCGGTGGTACCACGCAGCCGGGCGATATTACCTGCAAGAGCGGTGTAGCTACTGGCCGCACCTGTGGCATGACTTTCCAGCACACTGAGCGCATCACGATTAACCAGGTGTGCGCGATGGTTGGGGACTCCGGCGCTCCGGTCTTCCGCGACGGCCGTATCGTCGGCTCGGTATCCCGTGGACTGGTCCCGGGTCTGCCGTCCTGCCGCACCCCGTGGCAGGGTGCGCTGCACAACCCGACGGTCGTGGCTAATACCGATGCCATCATCGCGGATCTCAACCGCCGCGAGGGCCCAGGTTCTGGATTCGTGCTTCCGGAGAACTAGAAGTACGTTTCTAACAAATTGGGCCCCAGATCTTTAAAGATCTGGGGCCCAATTTGATCGAAGTGACCTGTACGCGGCACGGTTCGCTGGCGTGCGACGTTGGGGCGCCGCGCAGAAGCTAGGACAAGGCGCTGAGGGCGGCGTCGTGAAGCTTGCCGTTGGAGGCCAGCGCTGAGCCGCCGTGGGGGCCGTCTTCGCCGCGGACGTTGGTGAAGCGGCCACCGGCCTCAGTCACAAGAAGCGCTGGGGCTGCTAGGTCCCAGAGGGAGACCTCGGGCTCGGCAGCGATGTCGACGGCACCTTCGGCCACCAGACAGTAATTCCAGAAGTCGCCGTAGCCGCGCAGGCGCCAGACCTTGTCCGTGAATGAGATGAAAGCGTCGCGGTTCGGCCGCCACCCAGACAAGGAGCTCATGGCCAGAGAAGCATCTTCCAGTTTGGAGACCTCGGAAACACGCAGGCGTTTCGGCTCCCCGCCGAAAACTCGGTAGGCGCCGCCGCCCTTGGCTGCGTACCAGCGGCGCCGCAGGGCAGGGGCGGAGACGACGGAGACGACCGGCTCGCCGTCTTCCAACAGCGCGATGAGGGTGGCCCAGACGGGGACGCCGCGCACGAAATTCTTCGTGCCGTCGATAGGGTCGATAACCCACTGGCGGCCCTCGAAGCAGGCCTCGCCACCAAACTCTTCACCCAGCACCTCATCGCGCGGGCGGGAGCGCTTGAGCGCCTCACGGATGGCCTTTTCGCATGCCAGGTCCGCGTCAGAGACCGGGGTCATGTCCGGCTTTTCCTTGACGGACAGGTCTGCAGCCTCAAAACGGTGCATCGTAATGGCGTCCGCATGGCCTGCCATCTCCAAGGCCAAGCCGAGGTCTTCTTTGAATTTACCCACGGAGCCATTCCTCCATCTGATCAACTACCTGTTTATTACCCGCGATACACCATTCCACACCGCCGGCTTTAACCTTGCGCGCCGCGCCGCCCGCGGCCAGCACCAGCGCCTGGCCGGGGAACCAATCCCAGTCCTTGACGGAGTGCTGCATCCACGCTCCCCACGTGCCATCCGCCACGCAGGAGAGATCCACGGAGCCCGCACCCAACATGCGCACGGTGGCGAAGTGCGGGGCTACTTTTTCCCAGGCGGACGCGATTGCGGGATCCGTCATGGACGTAGGGTGCAGGTACGTCGACAAGCACAGCTTGTCGGCGGGGCTGTCGGTGAGCTTGGTGACGTCCTTGCCGTCCAAGCTGGTGGGGAAGTCACGGCCGCCGAACCAGGTATAACCCATAGCGGGGCGGTGGACGGCGCCGAGGATGACCCCTTCAGCGTCGATAAGCGCGAGTGCAGAGCACCAATAGTCGGAGCCTGAGGCGAAGTTGTAGGTGCCGTCGACAGGGTCGATGACCCAGGTCCGGCCGGACTTCGACTCGCGGTTCGCACCCTCTTCGCCCACGATGCCGTCCTCGCCGCGCAGGGCTTCGAGTACACCGGCGACGAAACGCTCGGCGGCGAAGTCGGCGTCGGTGACGACATCGGAGACGGAGGTCTTTTGTTCTATGTCTACTCCCTGCTCGCGCAGGCGCCAGGCCAGGCGGCCTGCGTTATAAACAAGCGCTTGGGCAAGGTGGGCGTCAGTATCGTCCGCGTGGGCGACGATGAAGGTCTTGATGATGGCATCGATCATCTCGGTGAGGCTTGGCTGGTCACTCATGCCGCCTATTGTCGCGCTAAACGCGGCCGATGGCTAATCAGGGAGAAAGAATAAGTAGAGTAGGGGGCTATGCGTCCGGAACAAACAGCACGACTTGAGGAACTCAGCGCCACCTTGACCTCCATTGAAAAGGTGATGGACCCGGAGGCGGTGTCCGAGCGCGTGCGCGAACTCGAGGCCCAGGCGGGGGACCCGTCGCTGTGGGATGACCCTGATCATGCGCAGAAGGTGACCTCGGAGCTGTCGGCGCAGCAGGCAAAGCTACGCAAACTGAATTCCCTGCGCGGGCGCATTGAGGATCTACCCGTGATGTCTGAGCTGGCGGAGGAGGAAGGCGACGAGGCCTCCCAGGAGCTCGTGGATACAGAGCTGGAAGAGCTCGGCGCGGCCATCGAGGCACTCGAGGTGACCACCATGTTGTCCGGTGAGTACGACGAGCGTGAGGCGGTGATCCACATACGCTCCGGAGCCGGTGGCGTGGATGCTGCGGACTGGGCGGAGATGCTCATGCGCATGTATACGCGCTGGGCGGAGAAAAACGGCCACAAGGTGGATGTTTATGACATTTCCTATGCCGAAGAAGCCGGTATTAAGTCCGCTACCTTCGTGGTGCATGGCGAATACATGTATGGCCAGCTTTCCGTAGAGCAGGGCGCGCACCGCTTGGTGCGTATTTCTCCTTTTGATAACCAAGCCCGCCGCCAAACCTCGTTCGCGGAGGTAGAGGTGTTGCCGGTGGTGGAGCAAACCGACTCCATCGAAGTGCCGGATTCGGAGGTGCGCGTGGATGTCTACCGCTCCTCGGGCCCGGGTGGTCAGTCGGTCAACACAACGGATTCGGCGGTGCGCTTGACGCACATCCCGACCGGCATCGTGGTGACCTGTCAGAACGAAAAGTCCCAGATCCAGAACAAGGCCTCTGCTATGCGCGTGCTGCAGGCGAAGCTGCTGGAGCGCAAGCGCCAAGAGGAGCGCGCGGAGCTCGATGCGCTGGGCGCCGGTGGCAATGCCTCCTGGGGCAACCAGATGCGTTCCTATGTGCTGCATCCGTACCAGATGGTCAAGGATCTGCGCACGAACTATGAGGTGGGGGATCCCTCCAAGGTCTTGGATGGTGATATCGATGGTTTCCTGGAGTCTGGGATCCGGTGGCGCATGGCGCAGCAGGAGTCCTAGGCTCGAGTAACAAATGTTGCTAATGTGGCTTAAGTGATCACTTTTGAGAATGTGTCCAAGGTCTATCCGACCTCCACAAGGCCCGCGCTGGACAACGTGTCCTTTGAGATTGAAGACGGAGAATTCGTCTTTCTCATCGGCCCGTCCGGCTCCGGCAAGTCGACCTTCCTCCAGCTCATGGTGCGCGAAACCAATGTCAGCTCGGGCGATATCTACTTCGGGGACTTCCACGTCAACGCGTTGAAGGGGCGCGAGGTCAACCGCCTGCGCCAATCCATCGGCTATGTCTTTCAAGACTTCCGGCTTCTGCCCAAGCTCAATGTCTACGACAATGTCGCCTTTGCCCTCGAGGTCATCGGCAAACGCAAGGCGCGGATTGCCAAGCAAGTCCCCGAGGTCCTCGACATGGTCGGCCTGGGTGCCAAGCAGCACCGCATGCCGCATGAACTCTCCGGCGGTGAGCAGCAGCGCGTGGCGATTGCGCGGGCCTTTGTTAACCGTCCCAAGTTGCTGCTTGCCGACGAGCCCACGGGCAACCTTGATCCCTCCACGGCTGCGGAGATCATGGCCTTGCTCACCAAGATCAACCGCCGCGGAACCACCGTGGTGATGTCGACGCACAATGCGCGCGCAGTTAACGAGGCCCGCCAGCGCGTCATTGAGCTGCACAACGGCACGCTGGTGCGCGATGAGAAGAACGCGATGTACGGGGAGGCGGTCTAGGTGAATCTGGGCTTTGTATTCAGGGAAGCTTTTAAAGGGCTAGGGCGTAACATCACCATGACTATCGCCATGGTGATCACCACGGCCATTTCGGTGGCGCTTGTGGTGGCTGGTGTGCTGGTTACCCAGATGACCAACGAAACCAAAAACATCTACCTCGAACGCGTCGAGGTCATGGTCCAGCTCAACGAGGATATTTCTGCCAACGATCCGCAGTGCAAGGACTCCGCCTGCGCCGGGCTGAAGAAGAAGCTAGAGGCGGATGAAGATATCGAGTCCGTCAGCTACCGCAACCGTGAGGATTCCTACGAGCGCTTTGTGGAACTGTTCAAGGAAACTGATCCAGTCATGGTTGAGGAAACCTCCCCGGATGCGCTGCCGGCGGCCTTCCATGTGCGGCTGAAGGATCCGACGGATACCGCGCCAATCGACGCCATCGCGTCCGACCCTGCCGTTAGCGACATCATCGACCAACAAGAGGAGGTCCGCAGCGCCGCAGGCAACCTCGACGCCATCCGGAATGCCACCTTCGTCTTAGCTGCTGTCATGGCGCTGGCCGCCATCATGCTGATCGCGAACATGGTGCAAATCGCCGCCTATCAGCGCCAGCGAGAGACCGCGATTATGCGCATCGTCGGTGCTTCGCGGTGGGTAACCCACGCCCCCTTCATCATGGAGGCGGTCCTCGGCGCCGTCGGTGGTGTCGTTCTCGCCGGGATAGGCGTCATCGTAGGAAAGAACACGGTGATCGATCCCGCGCTGAAGGACCTGTACCACAACCAGCTTCTGGCCCCGGTGACCGCAGGCGACGTGTGGACGGCTCTGCCTATCGTGGGGCTTGTGGCAATCCTGTGCGCTGCACTGACCGCGCAGGTGACCATGCGCGCCTACGTGCGGACATAGGCCAACAGGCCTGTTGTGGATTGTGCCTGGCAGTAGCGTAATATAGTTCGAACTATGGCGAAGAAGGCAAAGAAGAAAAAGGCGGCCGTCGACAATAACTCGACCTTGGCCACCAACCGACGTGCCCGCCACGACTACACCATCCTCGACACCCTGGAATGCGGCATGGTGCTCGTGGGCACTGAAATTAAGTCGATGCGCGAAGGCAAAATCTCCTTGGCAGATGCCTTCGCCACCATTGACGACGGCGAGGTCTATATCCGCAACCTCCACATCCCGGAGTATTCCCAAGGCTCGTGGACGAATCACTCGCCCAAGCGCACACGCAAGCTGCTGTTGCACCGCAGGGAGATTGACAAGCTCATGGGCCAGGTGCGCGACGGCAATAAGACGCTGATCCCGCTCAAGGTGTATCTGAAGGACGGCCGCGCCAAGTGCGAGCTCGGTTTGGCCAAGGGTAAGCAGGACTACGACAAGCGCGAAGCAATCAAGCGCCGCGATCAGGACCGCGACATCACTCGCGAGCTGGGCCGCCGCGTAAAGGGGATTAACGCCTAACCTGGAAGCCATGATTTATACGGCTAAGGTTCATGATGTTATTCGGGAAGGTGAGCAGCCGCGTGGGGTAGCGGTGCTCGTCGATAAGCTCTGGCCCCGTGGCGTGGCCAAGGAGCGTCTGTCCTATGACCACTGGTTCAAGGATGTGGCGCCTAGCCCGGGGTTGCGTAAGTGGTGGGGGCACGATGCTGACACCTTCGAGGAATTTGCCCGGCGCTACCGTGCGGAGCTCGACGAGAACGACGGCGAGGAGTTGGCGCGCTTGCGCCAACTAGCGGAGGATGGTGACGTCACCCTACTTTTCGCCGCCAAGGACCGCGAGGTCAACCACGCCACTGTTTTGAAGGCGTGGTTAGAGGAACGCTAGGAGAAAAGGCTCCAGATGGTGGCGCCCACGGCGATGAGACCCGTGATGACGACGAAGACGTTGCTGGGGCGGCCACGGAATTGCTTCAGAGCGTCGATGCGGTGGATGGCATACATCGGCAGCAGGTAGAGAATCGAAGCGATGAAGGGGCCGCCGATGGCCTCGATGAGACCCAGAATTGAAGGGTCGATGATGGCCACGATCCACGCACAGACAAAGATGATGCCGTGCATGATGGAGTTGAGCTGCTTTTCCGAGAGCTTCTCGGTGGCGCGCGGCGCGGCGCTGCGCAGCAGGAAATTGCCGCCCTCGGTAGCTCCCAGCACGTGGCCGAAGTAGGAGGAGATGATGGCGATCATCGCGATGATGGGGGAGAGGAAAGCCAAGACCGGAACGCCGGTGACGTTGGCCAGGTAGGACAGGACCGGCAGGTTCTGCTCGCGGGCCTCCGCGAGTCCGTCCGCGCCAAGCGTGAGGGTGCAAGACCACACGAAGAACATGGTGAATACGGTGAGCAGAATTGCGGTCAGGGCCAGTGCTCGCGAGGCGTTCTCCGAGCTCTTCTCGCGGCCGTGTGCAGCGACCATGGCCAAGGAGAACTGGGAAATCGCGGGGGAGTGGTTAAAGGAGAAGACCAGCACGGGGATGATGAGGGCGACAGCACCGACGACGCGCCAATCATTGTTGCCCACCTCCATGAAGGAGGCAATATCCCAGCGCGGGATAAGGTAGATGGACAGTGCGCCAAGGCAGAAGATCAGCGGGTAGACCAAGAACTGCGTTACGGCCAGCACCATGCGTTGACCGAAGGCGAAGACGATGGTCATGATGCCCACGAGGAGGAAAGCCAACAGCGGGCGTGAAATCGTGGGTCCATTTAATTGGTTGACGATGAAGCTGTTGACCGTATTGGTGATCGAAACGCCATAAATGAGGACGATGGGGAAGATGGCGCAGAAATAAATCACCGAAATGATGAAACCTGCGCTCTTGCCGAAATAGTCCGTGACCACTGCGGTGATGTCCTCGCCCTGGCGTGGTGACGCACAAATCATGCGGGCCAGACCGCGGTGGGAGAAGTATGTCATCGGCCCAATCAGAATCGTGGCCGCGAGGAGGGGCCAGAAGCCGAAACTGCCCGCGTTGATGGGGAGGAAAAGAATGCCGGCGCCTACGGCGGTGCCGAAGAGCGAGATGGCCCACTCGGTGTTGCTTGCTGGGCGTTTAGCGTCTTCCGGGGAACTGGTGGTTTCGGTATGTGTGCTCACTTTGCAGCCTTTAACAAAGTAGGAGTATCGGACTCACACACCTTAACAGCGTTTAAGTTGATGCTAATCACAAGGGGGTGCTTATGAAAGCTATGCCTCATGTGGCCTGGGGTGAAGCTTGCGGGAATAGGGGCAGGTGCAGTAGCGTTGAACAGACCGTAGGGCGCATAAAGATGCGTTCTGCGCAGCTTTCACAGCAATGTGTAAATGAGGGGTCGACTTGGTTTCGACTTCGTACATTGAGCCAGGGGAAGCGTGCCGGTGCAGGCTAGAGACCACCGTTAAGCGTCGTAGCAACCAATAAACGCAGAGAAGAACTCTCAGCGTGACTACGCCCTCGCTGCCTAATTACAGCGACGCGTGTCTGTCAGCCTAGGTTTGGTTCCTGACCTAGATCCTGGCATCGACTAAGGAACTTGCCTGACCGGTTTGTTGTTCGGCCGGTTGGGGACTTCTAGAGCAACTGGGCCCATCATCCGGAGCGAGTTTGCCCGAGCCGGAGGGCCGAGTAGAGATCCTGTGCAGACTGCGCACGGAGAAGCCCTGGCGAGGTGACGAAGGACCCGGGTTCAATTCCCGGCGGCTCCACCAAAACCCCAGTTAGAAAGCGTTCTAGCTGGGGTTTCTTCGTGTGTGAAGCCCCCGGCTTAAATGGGCGTGAAGCCGCCGGGAATTGAACCCGGGTCCCGGATGTTCGTCAGCGGCACTACGGCCTGCTTTAGGATGGCCGCATGTATTCCGAGCCTCTCCGCATTGCGGTCGTCTTGTTTGAGGGCTTTGAGCTTCTCGACGTCTTCGGGCCCGTCCAGCTGCTTCAAGCGGTGCCTGATGTCGCCGTTGTTTTCGCAGGACCGGATGGTGGGCCAGTTGCTAGCTCGCAGGGCGTGGAAGTGGTGCCGACAATGTCTTATGGGCAGATTGAGCCGGCCGACGCCCTTCTCATTCCCGGCGGCAAAGGAACCCGGCAGCTCGTGGGGGACGAATCTTTTCTGTCGTGGCTTCGTGAGGTGGGTGCACAAGCGCCTTGGGTCGCCTCCGTGTGCACGGGTTCTGCGGTCCTGGCGGCGGCTGGGCTCTTGGAGGGCTACACCGCGACGAGCAATAAGCGTGCCTATAGCTGGGCCACGTCCTTCGGGGGCGATGTGTCCTGGCAGCCGGAGGCGCGGTGGGTGCACGACCGCAATCGATGGACCTCCTCAGGTGTTGCGGCGGGCATGGATATGACGGTCGCGCTCATTGCGCACCTCGTATCAGACAGTGCTGCCATCAATGCTGCCAACTTTGCGGAATATGATGCGCACCGCGACAGTGAGTGGGATCCTTTCGCGCGGCTTTATGGGCTGGCGCCGGCGAGCGGTGACGAAGCTGAGCGTGGGGACGTAACGTTCGGGCAATCTGGTGACGCTCACGGTAGATAAGAGGCTAAAAACTGGCGATTTTTGGCCACTATTTACCGTGGGCGTAGTTGGGGAGAGCCTGTAGGTATGCGGAGGTGAGCGGGCGGCGAGAAAGCGGAGTCGGAGTAGGTCTGGCCGAACAAAATGTGATACAGGGCAAAAATATTTGTTACCCAGGTTACATTCCCGTGGTAGCCTTTCCCCAACAGTGTGACGTGGAACACTGGGACTGACCCCTACGACAGGAGTACCCATGAACAGCCCATCCAATGCAGCGCCACAAGGCGGCGCTGGTACCACGGAGAAGTCGAAAGCAAATCCCGCCAAGGCTGAGCAAAAATCGAGTCAACAGTCCAGTGGGGGAATGCTGGATAAGTTCCTCAATGGTGTCGAATACATCGGCAACAAGCTGCCGGAGCCCTTCACTATCTTCCTGATTCTTTTCCTCATTACAGGCGTTCTCTCCACCATCATGGCGAAAATGGGCGTCGAGATTAAGATTCCCGGATCGGATGAGATCCAGCCGGTCAAAGGCCTGTTCACCGGTGAGGGGCTCACGTGGTTCACCACCACAATGGGTGAGAACTACATCAACTTCCCGCCGCTGGTGACAGTGCTGCCCATCATGCTGGCAGTTGGCGTGGCGGAGCGCTCCGGAATGCTCTCGGCGTTGATTCGCAAGCTCTTCGGTTCCGCGAAACCGTGGCTGCTTCCGTACGCCGTCGGCGTTATCGGCGTGACCGCCTCCGTCATGGCGGATGCCGCCTTCGTCATCGTCCCGCCGCTGGCCGCCATGGTCTTCAAGGCTGCGGGCCGTCATCCGGTGGCGGGTCTGATCGGCGGCTTCGCCGCCGTGGGTGCGGGCTATTCCACCGCCTTGGTGCCAACTTCCCTGGACGCGCTCTTTGCCGGTATTACGACCGCGGTCATGGAGACCCTGCCGAATACTGAGTTCGCTCCGGTTAACGCCATGTCGAATTACTACTTTAACGTGGCTTCTTCCATCGTGCTCGGTGTGCTGGCCGGCTTCATCATCGACAAGGTGATCGAGCCGCGCATGTGGCAGCAGGAAGTTCCCACCGAGGAAGATATCGATCCTGAGGATGCCGCCGAGCGCGGTGACCGCGACGAGAATGGCGAAGAGCTCACCGCTGAGCTGCGCCCGGCCGAATCCAAGGGCCTCATCTGGTCCGGTGTGGCCACGGTCATCCTCACCGCCATCATTCTCTTCGCAGTCCTTCTGCCAGAATCGCCGTGGCGCAATGAAGAGGGTGGCTTCTTGCCCAAGTCCCCGCTGCTGAATTCCATCGTCTTCATCGTGTTCGCCTACTTCTTGGTGCTCGGCGTGGTCTACGGCAAGGTAGTCGGCACGGTCAAGGGAATCACCGATGTTGTGAACATGATGATCGGCGCGCTCAAGGACATGATGAGTTTCCTCATCTTGGCCTTCATCCTGGGCCAGTTCGTGGCGCTCTTCGCCTGGACCGGTATCGGCACCTTCACCGCGGTGAAGGGCGCGGCCTTCCTTGAATCCATCGGGCTTACCGGCTTCCCAGCTATTTTCGCCTTCATCGCGCTGGCGTCCTGCCTGAACCTGCTGATTATTTCCGGATCCTCGATGTGGACGCTCATGGCCGCGGTCTTCGTGCCCATGTTTGCCCTGCTGGGCTATGAGCCGGCGTTTATTCAGGGCGCATTCCGCGTGGGCGATTCCGCAACCCAGATCATCACCCCGCTGAACCCGTACATGATTGTCATGCTGGGCTTCCTCCAGCGCTATGAACGCGAGGCAGGCTTGGGAACGCTGATGTCGCGCCTCGTGCCCTTCGTAGTCCCATTCTTTACCGCGTGGGCGATCTTGCTGGCCATCTGGTTCTACGTAGATCTTCCGTTGGGACCGGGCAACAACGTCATGATTGGTTAAGCGCATGAATCAACGCAACAATCCATCGACAGCGTATTTGGAAGCGATGGAGGAGGGCGTCGCCAAGCGCGTGGCGTCCGCAGCACCACCGGAAAAACAGGGAGAGGACTACCCAGGCCAAGCGAAGCTCTGGGATGCGGCGGCCGCGCGGGCTGAGGCCTTGCGGGAGAAGGCCGCGCACATCGTCGCGGACCTGCACGCTCACCCTGAAACGGCCTTCGAAGAACATCGTTCCATGGCGGTGCTCGCGGACATCGTTGAAGAGCATGGCTTCTCCACGTGCCGCGGGGTCTACGGCGTGGAGACCACGTTTGAAGCTTCCTGGCAGAGTGCAGATTTCGACCCTGAACGGCATCCCACTGTGGCCATCCTGGCGGAATACGATGCCCTGCCTCAGATTGGGCACGCGTGCGGGCATAACGTCATCGCCGCAGCGGGCGTTACTGGATTCTTGGCGGCTACTGCCGTGCTGGACGCCGCCCCTCCTATGTCCGGTCGCATCCTCCTCCAGGGGACCCCAGCGGAGGAGGGGCATTCCGGCAAGGAATACATGATCCGCGGCGGCAGCCTCGAAGGGGTCGATGCCGCGGTGATGATCCATGGCTTTGGCTATGACATCGGTGCGCATGCCTGGGTGGGCCGCCGCATTCTGCGCGTTCGTTTTCGCGGCGTAGCCGCTCATGCCAGCTCCCAGCCTTTCATGGGGCGCAACGCCCTTGACGCTGCGAGCCTGGCCTACCAGGGGATTGGGCTTATGCGCCAGCAAATGCCGCCATCGGATCGCGTGCACGCCATCATGAGTGGTGGCGATCGCCCTTCGATCATTCCGAGCGAGGCGGAAATGACCATTTACGTGCGCTCGTTAGGAACGCGCACACTCATGGATCTGTCCGCCAGGGTGGAAGACGTCGTCCGGGGCGCGGCACTCATGGCAGGTATCGAGGTGGAAGTCGACTGGGATGAGCACCCGATGACCCTGCCCGTGCGCAATAATGCGGCGCTGGTGGATCGGTGGTCGGCCACGCAGGCGCGCCGCGGACGCACCGCGCTGCCCGCTGGGACGGTGCCGGATACAGTGGCCGCCTCGACTGACTTTGGCAATGTCTCTCATCTCGTGCCCGGCCTGCATCCAATGGTGAAGGTATCGCCAACTGACGTGGCCCTGCACACGGAGGACTTTGCGCGCTGGGCTGCCACGCCGCAGGCGGTAGATGCGGCCGTTGATTCGGCGGCGGGTTTGGCACAGGTTGCCCTCGATTTCTTGGCGGATCCGAATTTCCGCCACGCGGCGCGGGAGGATTTTGATAGGGAAGGGCCAGTGTCGGTGAGTGATCTCATCGCGAAGAAGGGGGGGAAGGCTAAGCGTAAACATTTTTTTCTAAAAGGCATGTCACGGGCTATCGTGCGGAGGTCTGCTACCCCCGTCATGAATTAGGAAACATGAGTGTTCTTGAAGGGTAAGCCTTACTTGAGTTAGGTTAGGCGCTGTCCTTATTTGCCAACTGTGGTTAGCCACACCTAATATGCAAGGAAGCTATGTTTAACCTTTCTCGCCGTGCCTCGCGCACGACCGCCGCCAAAGTTGCCGCAACTCTCTCGGTCGCAGCGCTTGCTCTCACCGGCTGCTCTTCCAGCCAGTCTGAGGAGACCGCTGAGCCGACCGAATCCGCGGCGGCAGGCGCCTCCACCATCACCCTGGAGGATAACTTCGGCTCGAAGGAAGTCACCCTCCCGGTGGAGAACCCCGCGGTGACGGATAACCGCGCCTTCTCTATCCTGGCGCAGTGGGATATTGACCTTGCTGCTGCACCGCTGAGGCTGGTACCGAAGTCGCTGCGAGACACCTACAACAAGGACACGGTCGAGGTTGATCTGGGCTCCCACAAGGAGCCGGACCTTGAAGGTCTGGTAGCTGCAGAGCCGGACGTCGTGTGGAACGGCCAGCGCTTCGAACAGCACCAAGAGGACATTGAGAAGCTGCTCGAGGATGTCCCGGTGCTTGACTTCGAGCCGCGCGATGACGAAGACTTTTTCGACGAACTCAAGCGCCACACTGAGGCCCTGGGCCAGGTTTTCGGCCACGAAGAGGATGCTGCGAAGCTCATCGAGGATTTCGACGCCGCTGCTGAGCGCGCTAAGAAGGCCTACAACCCAGAGCAGAAGGTCATGGCTGTGAACACCTCCGGCGGTGAAATCGGCTACATCGCTCCCGGTATCGGGCGCGTGTATGGCCCGGTCTTTGAGCTGCTTGGCCTGACCCCGGCCCTGGAGGTCTCCAACGCCTCCGATGACCACGAGGGTGACGATATCTCCGTTGAGGCCATTGCCGAATCCAACCCGGATTGGATCCTCGTCATGGACCGTGATTCCGCTATCTCCAAGGAAGGCCAGGATGTCACGCCGGGCGAGAAGCTGGTCAAGGACAACGCGGCGCTCAAGAACGTTACCGCTGTGAAGGAAGGCAACGTTTACGTGGCGCCGAATGACACCTACATTGATGAGTCCATCATTACCTACACCGAGATCTTGAACGCGCTTGCCGACGCCTTCGAGAAGGCCAACGCCTAAACAACTCTCTCGGCAGCCAAGGAGGAGACTAAACCGTGACGGTGAAGAGCAGCGCTGCGGCAGAGCACTCAGCTGTCAGCCCGCGTAACTCCCGCGGACCTGTGCTGACCTGGAAGCTAGGCCTCGGCGTGCTCGGCGTCATCGCGCTGCTCCTCCTTTCCCTCATGGTGGGGGAGTACAGCATCCTCGATAATGAGGACGGCTGGTCCATGTTCTTCACCACCCGCATACCGCGAACCGTGGCGCTCGTCTTGGCGGGCGCTGCGATGGCGATGAGCGGTTTGGTCATGCAGCTGCTGACCCAAAACCGTTTCGTGGAACCCACGACGACGGGAACCACCGAGTGGGCCGGATTGGGCCTGCTCTTTTCGCTTATCCTTTTCCCGCACTCATCCGTGCTGGTGAAAATGGTCATTTCGGTTTCCTTCGCGTTTGTGGGAACCATGGTCTTCTTCGCTTTCCTTCGCCGCGTGGCGCTGCGCTCCTCACTCATCGTGCCGATCATCGGCATCATGCTGGGCGCTGTCGTTAGTGCCGTATCCTCCTATGTGGCGCTCGCCACGGATACCTTGCAGCAGCTCGGAATCTGGTTCATGGGATCCTTTACCTCTGTCTATGAGGGGCAATACGAGGTCCTGTGGATCGTCCTGCTGGTTCTGATGGCGGTGTATTTCTACGCTGACAAGCTCACCGTCGCTGGGCTGGGTGAGGATATCGCCACCAATATTGGGTTGAACTACCAGCGGATGATTCTGCTGGGCACTGGGCTCATCGCGGTGGCGACGGGCGTTGTCACCGTCGTTGTCGGCGCATTGCCGTTTCTTGGCCTTATCGTGCCTAACGTAGTGAGCATGATTCGCGGCGATGACCTGCGCTCTAACCTCCCGTGGGTCTGCCTGCTCGGTATCGCCACGGTGACCTTATGCGACCTCATCGGCCGCACCATTATTTCCCCGTTTGAAATGCCCGTATCAGTCATCCTGGGCATTGTGGGTGCTATCGTGTTCGTCGTCTTGATCGTGAGGTCGACCAAGTGAGCGTACGTATCTCTATCCCAGCGACGAAGGAACCTGTGCAAACGTCACGTGCCCAGCGAAACGTGGGTAGCTTCCAGTCTGCTGCTGCGGCGCGAAAGTACTGGATCATCCTTGCAGCCTTGATCGTTGCCGGGCTGGTTTTCGCCTTCGGGCTCTTGGCCTATGACAACCCCATGGATTTTGGTACCCGCAAGTGGTGGCTGATTGCACGTCGCCGCGCTGATGCGGTGACCGCTATGGCGATCGTCGCCGTATGCCAGGCCGTGGCTACGGTGGCTTTCCATACGGTGACGAACAACCGGATCCTTACTCCCTCCATCATGGGGTTTGAATCCCTGTACGTCGCGATTAATACAGCCACGATCTTTTTCCTTGGCGCCTCCGGCCTAACTCAGGCCCGCAACATGGGAACCTTCCTTGTGCAGCTTGTGCTCATGGTGGGCCTATCCCTCGTGCTGTACTCCTGGCTGCTGACCAGCCGCCGCAACAATATGCATGCGATGCTGCTCGTGGGCATCATTATCGGTGGTGGTCTTGGTTCGTTGTCGACGTTTATGCAGCGCATGCTCACGCCCAGTGAATTCGATGTGCTGACTGCACGCCTTTTCGGTTCCGTGAATAACGCGGAGAGCGAGTACTATCCCATCGCCATACCGTTGGTTCTCGCGGTGACGATGCTGGTGTTCCTGAACTCCCGGCAGCTTAACGTGCTAGCGCTGGGACGCGATGCCGCGACGAACCTTGGTGTTAACCACAAGGTCAATGCAATCTACACGCTGATTTTGGTCTCCATTCTTATGGCAACAAGTACCGCGCTTGTAGGGCCCATGACCTTCCTTGGCTTCCTCGTGGCAACCTTGGCCTACCAGGCAGCGGAGACGTATGACCACCGTTTTTTGTTCCCAATGGCAATTGCCACGGCCTTTGCCGTTCTCACCGGCGCCTACTTCCTCATGCAGCACGTCTTCTACGCGCAGGGCGTGGTCTCCATCATTATTGAGCTAGTGGGCGGCAGCGTCTTCCTTCTGGTCATTCTGCGAAAGGGCAAGCTGTGATCAAGCTTTCCAAAGTGTCCAAGTCCTACTCCGGTGAAACCAACATCGGCCCCATTGATCTGGAGATCCCCTCCGGCGGTATCACTGCGCTGATTGGGCCGAATGGTGCGGGCAAGTCCACGATGCTGACGATGATCGGCCGGCTTCTCGACGTCGACGAGGGCACCATCGAGGTCGCCGGTTACGACGTGTCCTCCACGAAATCGCAGGACTTGGCGAAGATCCTTTCCATCCTGCGTCAGGAGAACCACTTCATTACCAAGCTGACCGTGCGCCAGCTGGTGAGCTTCGGCCGTTTCCCTTACTCGAAGGGGCGTCTGACTGCGGAAGATGAAGAGATAGTCTCGCGCTACATCGACTTCTTCCACTTGCGTGAATTGGAGAGCCGTTACCTCGACGAGCTATCCGGTGGGCAGCGCCAGCGCGCATATGTGGCGATGGTGCTCTGCCAAGAGACGGACTACGTGCTTCTCGACGAGCCCCTCAACAATCTGGACATCTCGCACTCCGTGGAGATGATGAAGCATTTGCGGAAGGCCGCCAAGGAATTTGGCCGGACGATCATCATCGTCCTCCATGACATCAACTTTGCTGCTCGTTATGCCGACTATATTTGTGCGGCCAAGGATGGACGCATCGTTTCTTTCGGCAGTCCGGAGGAGATCATGCGCGATGAGATCCTTACGCCCATCTTCGAAACACCCATCACTGTTATCGAT
The DNA here is from genome assembly GCF_001811145.1 of Corynebacterium sp. HMSC062A03. Taxonomy (NCBI): domain Bacteria; kingdom Bacillati; phylum Actinomycetota; class Actinomycetes; order Mycobacteriales; family Corynebacteriaceae; genus Corynebacterium; species Corynebacterium sp. HMSC062A03. The sequence goes on from NZ_KV803673.1 coordinate 19,743, forward strand.
GGCCCGGATGGGCTGTTGGCCTGTTACCACTAGCTATTAACATTCAGGTGGACTGCCCGACAGCCAGGAAACCGCCCCAGGAAGAGTGCCAAAAAGTGCATCTGCCTGGGGATTTGTTGTTTGTTGGGGGTGTGCGTAT
>NZ_KV803674.1:0-10797 GCF_001811145.1 Corynebacterium sp. HMSC062A03
AGCTCCACTACGTGTCCACGATTTGCGGGCAACCTCACAACCAGCAACAACTCTTTTGAACTGCCCTTTTCCAATCGATGGGAGCGCTAAACCAGACACAGTTGTTGGCAAAGTTGTTTAAGAGTTGTTTTTCGCGGCACTCAAGCCTCAGAAAAACAACTTCCTGGGAAATGGATATCGAAGAGAGGTGAACCAGGCAAGGGTTTTGAAAATTCACCCTCGAGGGAATGCGCACGTCCATGTTTTGGACTCAAAGAAGGAGCGCCAACCGCATACAACCAGCAATTTTGAAAGAAGGAATGAGTATGAATTCCACCTGCAGAATTGGACGTACCGTCATTTGCGCCTTAAACCCTAAAAGTCGCGCCGCCCCGAAAATTACATATGGCTACTTAATAGAAGATAGCTTTTACTAATGGCATGGACCGTGACACGCGCAAGGCCGCGGTCATGGATTTAGCCGATGAGCTGGGGAATTTAGTCGCGGCCTCCCCCGCCCTGGAGGAACAGCTCGGCGTGGGCCTTCCCCGCTTAGTCCGCACCATCATCGGGTTGGACGAATCCGCGGCGCGTTCCGCGTTTGCGGACATGATGGACGGCGCACGCCTGAACTCGGTGCAGCTGGCCTTCATGAACCAGATCATCGGCGGGTTAGTCCACAACGGAATCGTCACTGTCGCGGAGCTCTTTGAGAGCACCTTACGACAACTATAGTTCCCCCTTCGACGCCTTTGACGGCAACGTGGATGAGGTGCCCCTAAGGCCGTTCCTGAGGCACCTCAGAGGCGGTGCCGGAGTAACCGCAGGAACGGCGCTTTCTTGGGGTGAGTTACTTCACAACGAGGTTGACCATGCGGCCCGGGACGTAAATCTCCTTGACCACGTTCTTGCCCGCCGTCAGCTCAGCGATGCGCTCATCTTCCTTGGCAATACCCACGACGGTGGCCTGGTCGGCGTCGGCAGGCACCATCACGCGTGCCTTGACCTTGCCGTTGATCTGCACCGGAACCTCAATCTCGTCGTCGACGAGGTACTTTTCTTCGAACTCCGGGAAGGCCTCATAGGTGATGGTCTCCTCATGGCCGAAGCGCTTCCACAGCTCCTCCGCGATGTGCGGGGCAACGGGGGAGACCAGCTGGGCCAACGGCTCCACGGCGGCGCGCGGCGCGCCCTTCGGGTAGGCCTTGGTCAGGTAGTTGACGTACTCAATGAGCTTGGCCACCACGGTGTTCAGGCGAAGGTTCTCGTAGTCATCACGCACACCGGCGATGGTGCGGTTGAGGTGCTTCAGGTCATCCTCAGAAAGCTCTGCATCCGTCGTAGACAGCTCGCCGCTGTTCTCATCGACGGCTAGGCGCCACAGGCGCTGCAGGAAGCGCTGCGCACCGACGACGTCCTTGGTAGCCCACGGGCGCGAGGTATCCAACGGACCCATCGACATCTCATAAACGCGCAGGGTATCGGCACCGTAGTCGCGGCAGATGTCATCCGGAGCCACGGAGTTCTTCAGGGACTTGCCCATCTTGCCGTACTCCTGGTTGACCTTTTCATCCCCGTAGTAGAACGCGCCATCGCGTTCTACTACCTCAGCGGCAGGCACGTAAACACCGCGGGAATCGGTGTAGGCATAAGCCTGGATGTAGCCCTGGTTGTACAGGCGGCGGTAAGGCTCCTTCGAGGTCACGTAGCCCAGATCGAAGAGAACCTTATGCCAGAAGCGGGCGTAGAGCAGGTGCAGCACGGCGTGTTCAACGCCACCGACGTAGAGGTCAACGCCACCCGGATCGTTCGGGCCGTGCTCCTCTGGGCGCGGGCCTGTCCAGTAGCGCTCATTCTCCAAATCACAGAAGATCTCATCATTCGTCGGATCGATGTAGCGCAGCTGGTACCAGGAAGAACCTGCCCACTGCGGCATGACGTTGGTATCGCGGTAGTAGGTCTGCGGGCCATCCCCAAGACCCAGGTCCAGCTCCACCTCGACCCACTCGCGAGCCTTGGCCAGCGGCGGCTGCGGGGAGGAATCAGCATCATCCGGGTCGAAGGAGACCGGCTTGTAGTCTTCTACCTCCGGCAGCTCGATGGGCAGCATCGACTCCGGCAGCGGGTAGGCCTGGCCGGCCTCGTCATAGACGATGGGGAAGGGCTCGCCCCAGTAGCGCTGGCGGGCAAACAGCCAATCACGCAGCTTGTACTGGATCTTCTCGTGGCCCACTCCTTGTTCCTCTAGCCACGGGATGATGGCGGCGATGGCCTCATCCTTGGGCATGCCGTTGATGTCCAGGGAATCGTTGGCGGAGTTTACGGCCTTGCCGGACTCCGTGTAGGCCTCCTTGGTGATGTCGCCGCCAGCGACTACCTCAGTAATCGGCAGGCCAAAGACGGTGGCGAACTCGTAGTCACGGGTATCGTGCGCTGGGACCGCCATGATGGCGCCGGTGCCGTAGCCAGTCAGGACGTAGTCCGCGATGAAGATCGGGATCTGCTTGCCGTTGACCGGGTTGGTGGCATAGGTGCCCAGGAAGACGCCGGTCTTTTCCTTGTTCTCCTGGCGTTCCAGATCAGACTTGGCGGCGATGGACGCGCGGTAGGCCTCTACGGCCTCCTTCGGATCATCGTGGCCGAAGGTCCAGCGCTCATCCACGTCATCGTCATAAGGGATGGGGGAGAGGAGGGCGTCGACAAGCTCGTGCTCCGGGGCCAGCACCACGTACTCCGCGCCGAAGAGGGTGTCCGGGCGGGTGGTGAACACGTCGATGTTGTAGCCCTCGGCGTGGAAGCTGACCTCCGCACCGCGGGAGCGTCCAATCCAGTTGCGCTGCATGGACTTGACCTTCTCCGGCCAGTCCAGAAGCTCCAGGTCATCGAGCAGACGGTCGGAGTAAGCAGTAATACGCATCATCCACTGCGACAGGTTCTTGCGGAAGACCGGGAAGTTACCTCGCTCGGACTTACCTTCTGCGGTGACCTCCTCATTAGCCAACACGGTGCCCAGGCCCGGGCACCAGTTCACGGTGGAGTTGGACAGGTAGACCAGGCGGAACTCATCGAGTGCTTTGCGCTGCTCTTCCTTGCTCAGGTCCGCGTAGTAGCGGCCGTCCTTGGTGGTGCGCTTGCCCACCTCAAGCTCCTTGATGAGCTCAGAAATCGGGCGCGCCTTCTGCTGCTCCTCATCGAACCAGGAGTTATAAATCTGCAGGAAGATCCACTGCGTCCACTTATAAAACTCCGGGTCAGTCGAGGCCACCGAGCGGCGTGGATCATGACCTAGGCCGAGAAGACCCAGCTGGCGGCGCATATTCTTGATATTCGCCTCCGTCGTGGTGCGCGGGTGCGTACCCGTCTGGATGGCGTACTGTTCTGCCGGCAGACCAAAGGCGTCATAGCCCAGCGTGTGCAGGACGTTCTTACCCAGCATGCGTTGATAACGCGCGTAGGTATCCGTAGCGATATAGCCCAGTGGGTGGCCCACGTGAAGGCCCGCGCCGGAAGGGTAGGGGAACATGTCCTGGATGTTCATCTTCTCCGCTGGAAGTTCCTTACCCTCCTCCGCGAGCGGCCCAACTGGGTTCGGCGCATTAAAGGTGCCGTTATCCTTCCAGTACTGCTGCCAGGCACTTTCAATTTGCGCGGCGAGCTCCGGCGTGTAGCGGTGGGTGGTGTTATCGCTCGGGTTAGTCATGGTTAGACAGTGTAGTCACCGAACGGACATCTCCCCAGTTAGACCCAGGCAAGCCGCATTCTGCTCCGCAGTGCGGCGACGCGACTGTCGACGCCCCCTTGTTCTCCTTAGGCGGGGCCATTACAATCAACATTGTTCTACTGTTCTACATTTGGCGAACAGACAATCAGGAAAGGCGGTTGGAGCGATGACCAACATCTCTTTGCGCGAACTCAACCAGCGTTCTGGCCACATAGTGCGCGAAGTCGCCGCTACAGGTCAAAGCGTGATCATCACTGACCGCAATCGGCCCATTGCTCGCGTAGTACCCATTTCGTCTCTAGATAGCCCCGTGGAGCAGCTAGTAGCTGCCGGAATCTTGAGCCACAACCCGAAGCCTTACTCACAGCCAAGCAACACAGACTATCTGCCTTCCAAGACAGACGTTGTATCACTACTAGATAGGGAAGACCGCTTGTGATGATCTACGTCGATACTTCGGCACTAGCGAAGTTGGCCTTACCCGAGCGCGAAAGCTACGAAGTCGCTGCACTCCTTGAAGGCCAACAACTGTTTTCTTCTGCACTCATTGACATCGAGTTATCCAAAGTGTGGCAGCGCAGTGGCCTCACCGGCACCGGTTACCGGGAGTTCACGGAGGGGGTCTCCAAGGTTGGCATCAACGATGAGGTCATTCGCCGAGCATGCTCTCTGACCGGAGTTCGCTCCCTAGATGCTATCCACCTTGCGAGCGCCTGCCTCCTCCGTGACGCTGGCCTCGCGCTAGCCTTTTTCACCTATGACAAGCAGCTCCACGCTGCTGCCCGGTCTCAAGGATTTACCGTCCTTCCCTCAGCCAGTGACGGCCACCAATGACGGTCGTAGAGGTTTCTCTAGACCTTCTTGACCACAGCAGGTTTGAGCTTCATCGCGCCAAATCCATCAATCTTGCAGTCAATGTTGTGATCTTCCTGGCCGGTGCCGGCGTCGAAGTTCAAGCGGATGCCGCGCACCTTCGTGCCGGCCTTGAGCGGCTGCTGCGCGCCCTTGACCTTAAGGGTTTCGGTGATGGTGACCGTATCGCCGTCGGCAAGCGCATTGCCCACGGAGTCGACGATGGTCGGCTCGGTTCCTTCCGTGGCCGTGGTATCGGCAGCGTCGGTGGAGAACTCGTGCGCGCATTCGGGGCAGACAATCAGCGGCGGCATCTCGTAGGTGTACTCGGAGGAGCACTCGGGGCAAGGTGGCAGAGTTGTTCCTGCAGTATCAGTCATAAGGAACAGACTATCCCGCGTAGCGCAAAAAGATGATCCTTCTCTCATTCCATTGATGGATACCCCGGTGGGGTATAAGATTGAGTCAACACAATCGGACCCATTCGGAAGACTTATGAAACGCCTCATTTCTCTTGCGGCTGTGTGCGCCGCAGCCATCACCTTGTCCGCCTGCTCCACGGAGAGCCCCGTCCCGAGCGAAGCCTCGAAGAGCGCCGCTTCCAGCACCGACATCCAGCAGGTACCCGCCGAGGAGATCCTCGCCGAGTTCGATCTCGAAGGGTTGGATGGCCCGGAGATCATCGACAAGCTGGACCGCATGCCCAAGGAGGAGCGTCCTAGCGATCTGCACGCCTCCGTATTGCCGAACGAGCTGGTCCTCACCGCCGAGCAGGGTCAAGCATCCCTGCCCTTGCCGGAGGACAAGTTCTACGTCTCCATCGCGCCGTACATGACCCAGACCCATGACTGCTTCAACCACTCACTAACCACCTGCACTGGTGAGCTCGGCAAGGAAGACATCCACGTCACCATCACCGATGACGCCGGAAACGAGCTGGTCAACGAGGACACGACGACGTTCGACAACGGCTTCATTGGCTACTGGCTGCCGGCCGACAAGAAGGGCACCATCACCATCGAACAGGACGGCAAGACCGGCGAGGTTCCCCTGGATACCTCTGACGAAGGCGGTACCTGCGTGACCACGCTGCAGATGGCATAATCTGCCCATTCACTCACCACGGTGAATCCCACGTTCTGGGGGTTCACCGTTTGTCCTTTTATGGTGTCCACGCAGTGCTTGCCGACGTCAACGGTGTTCTGGGCAAGTCCCCATACGGCCACTCCCTGAAGAACATCTCCGAGCAGGCAATTGACCACAACAAGTCCGCCGGCGTCGTCAACTCTGTTCCTTTTAGCCACGCCACCCCGTCGGCGCCGGCTTCTTGGGCGCAGGCGTCGTGGCTGCCCTACTCGGCGCCATCGCCGCATTCCTGCAGTCTGTCAGCGTGGTCAAGGTTGACTTCTCCGCTCTGCAGAAGATGTTCCGCTAAACACTACAGCACTATGCACTAAAGGATGCGCTGAGCATTCAGCCCCCACGTAGGCCCTCCGCTTCGGAAGCGGAGGGCCTACTGCGCTTACTGGGAGGACTCCTCTAGGCAGTCATACAGAAAGTCCATCAAAGCTGTGGCATCGTCGGCCCGGAAAAGTTCATCAAGTGCAAGGTTGAACTCCAGCTGCCTCGCGTGAGGGATATTCAATGCGCTGTATCCATGACTCAGCAAGAGACCGGACGCCACTAGCCTGGCGGTCCGCTTATTTCCATCGAAATAGAACTGGCTACGCGTGGCTGAGCAGAAATAGGCCAACGCTTGCTCGACTGGGTTGTCAAGCCCTTGGAGGGAAACCAGCAAATCGGCATGGGCTTCACCCAATTCATCAGCAGGGTCGAAAGGGATGAACCCGCCATCCATGAGCCGCACTCCACCGCCGTCCCCCTCTGCGTCGCCTTCACCACGGAAAAGTCCGGCATCGAGCAACGTGCGGACTTCCGGGAGGGTAAACGTGTTTCCTTCCAGCGCGGCAGCGTTCCACACCAAGTCAGGAAGTTGCTTGGTGAGTCGAAATAACCCGCGCTTGGTCCCCAACTCCACAATGTGCGGTCGCTCATGGTGCTCCCAGCTCACTCGGCTCGTAGCTCTTCTCATCCCCTATGCCCCTCCCGCATGGTTTTCAGCGCACACATCAATAGCAAGCTGATGCGGTGACACGTAGTGTATTCCTAACTCTTTTCTTGCGCCCGTTAACTCTTCACCGGCGACGGGCACGAGGGTGATCCCTCCGGATACTGGCTCAGCACTGGCACGAATCCGCGTGGGTAATGAAGGCACGATGTCTGCTGGATTTGTGCACCAAATCAATGTTGATCGAGGTTCTCCTTCACCAGCGATATGCCCCGAGACTTGTTGAGCTGCAAAGGCACCCGACATCGCCCATGGTTGCCCGCTCGCATCAACCGCTGAGGCAAGCGTTATGGGATTCGCTGGTAAAAAATGGAGAGCGTCCTTGCGGCCGTAGGGGTTGGAGGCCCACGCGGCCCGTTCCATGAGAGCCTGGTAGCTGCCACCGACGGCCGCAGCGTCACCCCACTGCATAAAGCGGTCAATCCAGGCTTTAACGTCTGGTTCTTCGCTGCTGAGCTCCCCCAGGAGAACTCGGGCGGCTGTCGCGGCGGCGGCGTCGCTCATGTGGTGTACCTGTACGGAAACCTCGTATCCGAGCACGCGCATTACCTTCTCCAACCCGGCCAAGCTTGGTTGAGCTGCCCCACGCAACCACAGATTGAGCGTATTTCGCGACACTCCCGAGCGCCGCGAGATTTCGCTCAGGCTCAGCGGGCTTTTCTTGAGGAGTTGTACTGGGTCCATGGCCCTACTATAGCCAACTGTCCTATCAATAGGACACCTGTCCTACGGATAGGACAGTCAGGCCGCCTACCAGCGACATGGCAACACCACCCCGCCGTGTCCTATGATGAAGCAAATGAGCGCGGAGATTTATTCACTTCCCACAACGCCGTTGGTCACCACTGACCTCACCGAACAGGGTCCCCGGATTTCACTGCGCCGGGGGAGCAACATTCTCATGCTGGAGCTGCCGGCTACCTATCCTGAGGCAGATCTGTCTGATCCTCGGTGGGTGGTCAAGTCTCACTTCATCGATCGCCCCCATTCGGTGCGCGAATTCGCCACCGAAGAACCGCTGGAAGTCGGCATCCCTGGGCCTTTTACCCGCATCGAGGTAACCCTGCGCGATGGCGATGAGGACCTCATCGAGACCGTCACCTTCACCGGCATCACCGATGAGGCGCCGTTCATCGTCTATGACCGCACCACCCTCATCGCGCCGCAGGGCACGCTCGAGAACGCTGAGCCACTCGGCATCTGGGCCGGCTGGGAAGTGGGACCGCTACCGGATCAGGTGAGGGTACCGCAGAGGGAACCGGTGGACGTCGCCAAGCACGGCGATTTCGAGTGGGACTTCGACGTCGCCACCCTGCCCAACGCCCGAGGCCTCGACAACGAGCCCGTGTTCACCAAGTCGCCGCGCGTGCACCTCATTGCGGAAGGGGAGTGGCGCATCGATCTCACTTACGCGCCTCTCGGCGGCGAGCAGGAGGAGATTTCGGAGCAGACTTTCGACGCAGGCATCGCTGAGCCTTTCCCGGGTGACCTCTACGAAGACCCGTGGGTGGGGCGCTACAAGGTGTCGCTGTGGCACGACGAGCAGCTTGTCGACGTCCGCTTCATCTCCCTCGCCGAGGGCCTCCACATGCGCGCCACCAACGACGGTCCGCGCGGCATGGATTTCCGCATCATCGATGCCCTCGGCGCGCACTCAGCCTTCAGCTACACGCTGGCCTCCCCGCCAAAGAAGCCCATCGCACTGGAAAAAGGCCTGCGCACCTTCGAGGACACCGAGGTCTCTCGCCGCGAGGTCGTAGCCAGTGAGGCCGGCTATGAGCTGGAATTCGATGTTTGGCCCGAGGCCTTGTTTAGCCGCGTCAAGCGCATCGGCTTGGAACCCACTGAGCACTCCGATAAGCCAGTAATTTTCGCTGGCCAGCTCGATCAGGACGATATGTTCACCGTCCACTCGCCGCGCCCGCTGCCGCTGGCGAAGTTCGTCACCATCGACGGCCGCCAGAAAATCAAGGAGCTGGCGCGCACCTCGAAGACCACGCAGGCGGTCACCAGCCTCGCCGTCCCCAACGCCGCGCTGGCCAACGCCGTGCGCAAACAGCCAACGGCAGAGCTCTTCCTCATGTGGTCCACACTGTCCTACGAGGATTACCTGGACTCCCTCCCGGCTCAGGAGCGCGAGGCTCACCAGGCCCGCAGCTTGGAGCGGCGCATTGTCGAGTACGAAGCATCCGCATCCACCAGCCTGATTTACGCGGCGCTGGCAACCATCCGCAAGTCCCCCTTCGTCAGCCGTGGTCTGCTCAATGGCGATGAAATCATCATTGAACAGAACGCAGAACCGCAGGCAGATTTAGTGGGCTGGGCCTGGCCATTGGCCGAGCCCACCGTGGCACCTACCCAACTCACTCCCACTGAAGAGGGGTTTGAACTGCCCGCGGAGCTTGCTGAGCATGGCTCGCTGCTTGTCGACGTCCGCGAGCTTCGCGCCTCCTCCAACCTCGCCGCCCCTGCACGCCCCTCCAGCGCCTCCATTGTGATCACACCGGAAGGCTCACCGGCGGCGCTCGCCTCGAAGGACTGGACCCCGGAGCAGCTCTGGGACACCTTCCGCGCGCTCCACGTGCTCTCCCAGCGCAGCCCCAACCCGAAACTGCAGGCGATGTTCGACAGCACCATCGACCGCCTGCGCGCCCAACCGGAAGCCGCGGTCCACGCCCTGGCGCGCACCGGCGTCAGCGTGAACCAACAAGCCCGCTCGCTTGCGCGCACGCGCTTGTTCCACTCGCCACTGGAGGCCGCCGCCGAGTCCGGCGTCGATAGCTACCTGGATCTCCTCCTCGATCCCTCCGCCAGCGAGAACCCCGAGCTCACCGCCTTGCGCGAGTCCGGCGCAGATGGTCTGACCCGCCCGATGCTGCTCAATGCCGCGACCATTCACAGTCCCACACCGCCCGTCCATGATCTGATGGGGGAGGCCGGCCGCATCGCCGCGCTGCGCGAGTGCTTTGCCAACAACGGCGCCCTCGATGCGCTGGGCACCATCGAGCACCTGCGCAAGGACGCCACGGCACTGGCCTCGCTGGTGCAAAACGCGGGCGTTGACATGTCCGTCAGCCACACCCTCATCGCGTTGGGCGCCTTTGCCAGCGGTAACACTGCCGACGAGCTCAATGCCGCTGCCTGGATGCCCTATATTTCCTATGCCTTCGCCCTGGCCTCCCGCGCTGCGGCGAATGACATCATCATGGAAAGTCCCTTGCTCAAGGAGGACATGCCCATGCTTGCTGACGTCCTCCCCCTCGCCCCCCGCCTCTTCTTCTACGACCTCGTGACCGCGGAGGCGCTCTTCCACGATCGCGACATGTGAGCGCGTGAGGTGTGCCACAATAGGTGAGCATGAAGGTTATCTCCACGAACGTCGCTGTCCGCCGCCCCGAGCCGCATGGGCGACACGAGTACACGGGCATCGATAAGCAGCCACGCCCCTTCCTGGACCTGGAGATACCTGGGCCCAACTACGGTGACGGCTCCGGCGTGGTGGGGGATTCCATCGGTGACCACGCCCACCACGGCGGCGCTGAGAAGGCCGTGTATGCCGTCGCCCGTGAGGAGCTCGATTACTGGGAGGGCACGCTCAACCGCGTGCTGCGTGATGGCTACTTTGGGGAAAACCTCACCACCGAGGGGATTTCCTGGCCGAACATGCTGATTAACCAGCGAATTCAGGTGGGGGAGTGCGTGCTTGAAGTGTCTATCCCGCGCACGCCTTGTGCCACTTTCTCCGGCTGGATGGATGAGCCGGGCTGGCTCAAATCCTTCACGGAGCGCGGCGATTGTGGCTCCTACCTGCGCATCATCGAGCCTGGCCGCATCAAACCTGGCGATGAGATTACACTTATCGGCCGCCCCGACCACGACATCACCATGGGCATGGCCTTCGCGGCCAAGATGGGGGACAAGGAGCTAGCCCGGCGCGTCGTGGACGCCGGCTGCCTCGCCCCAGTCCACCACGACCAGCTGGTCAAGCGCCTGCAGCCCCGCGACTAACTGCATTCCTTCTCCTCCACCTCCAACACTGCGCGGTGCAGCTATAGCCGCCATAGCTAACATTGAGCGCTTCAATGGCCCTTCCGGTTTTAGAGTGCGTTGATTTTGT
>NZ_KV803675.1:0-281 GCF_001811145.1 Corynebacterium sp. HMSC062A03
TAGGCCGCGAGCTCATCTTGCACCGAAAAAACTTTCCAACCACCACACTAAAGGCAGTTCATATCCGGTATTAGACCCAGTTTCCCAAGCTTATCCCAGAGTGCAAGGCAGATCACCCACGTGTTACTCACCCGTTCGCCACTCGAGTACCAGTGCAAGCACTGGCCTTTCCGTTCGACTTGCATGTGTTAAGCACGCCGCCAGCGTTCGTCCTGAGCCAGGATCAAACTCTCCACAAAAAAGGCCGTGAAAAGCCCAAACCTAGACAAACAGACAAACCA
>NZ_KV803676.1:0-399 GCF_001811145.1 Corynebacterium sp. HMSC062A03
GATGCTTCTGTGGTGACGGATAAGGTCACTGTTGTTGAGGGTCAGGAGGCTGATCCGTTTGATACCGCTAAGGATGTTCCGGAAAACGGCAAGGTTGAGGTCGATGGTCTGCCGGATGGTCTGACTGTTGATGAGAAGACCGGTGAGGTTTCTGGTACCCCAGACAAGATCACTGACTGGGGCAAGGATGAGGAAGAGCGTGACTTTGAGGTCACGGTCACCATCACCGACGAGGACGGCAACAAGGCTGCTGAGGACACCAAGGTCATTACGGTTCAGCGTGACACTGATGGTGACGGCGAGCCGGACGTTACGGACACCGATGATGATGGTGACGGTGCTACCGACGAGGAAGAGAAGGAAGCCGGTACCGATCCGAAGGACCCGAACTCCAAGCCT
>NZ_KV803677.1:0-221 GCF_001811145.1 Corynebacterium sp. HMSC062A03
CCATCCAGATCCGGATCCTCAACAACTACATTGATAGGACCATCAACATCGGTACCCGGAGTAACAACAACATTGCCGTTCTCGTCAATCTCAACCGGGATATCCTTGCCATCCTCATCGGTAGCAGAAACCTTGGTGTCATCATCCGGGTTAGTGACCTTGATACCAGTGTCCTGCTCCTCATCAGTCGGATCAACCGGCTTCACACCAGAATCATCAAC
>NZ_KV803678.1:0-248 GCF_001811145.1 Corynebacterium sp. HMSC062A03
GGCTTGGGCTTGTTGTTGTGCGTAGTCGTCGAGTTCTTGTTTTAAATGTTGGGCTTCCTCGCGGATGCGTTTCCTGGTGGCGGTGATGTGTTGGGCGACTGTTTGTGCCCACCGTTTCTGCTTTGGTGCTAGCGGCCCGTCGGCTTCGGTAATAGTCCAGGTGCCGTCTTCATATAGCCAGATGACATCCCCGCTGTAGGGGTCGAGCAGGTATTTGAGGGTGCCATCGGTTTTCATGTTGTGATGGC
>NZ_KV803679.1:0-4549 GCF_001811145.1 Corynebacterium sp. HMSC062A03
GATATCAGGTGTCTACCAAACAGGGGTCAGGTCCAGGCTGCTGTGGAAGCGTCAACGCCTTAATCCCGCGTCAATCGATTTCAGTCTGGCAAGGACTGTTTCTTGTGACGGCGATCCGATTCGAAAAATGGCGTTTTTCATACGGGTACAAATGGAATCTCACTCGTATGAAGAAGACGACTATTCGGCTACCAGCTACACCAACCGGCGACCCTAACTGGGACTACATGGAGCGCTTCATGAAGGGGTTGCCGTTTTCAGCTGCGCTTGCTGACGGGGTGGATGTTTAATGCTCATCGGCTACGCACGTTACCCGATACTCACCCGGGCGTTACTGAATACTCACCACAGCGTTACTAAATCCGTGGTCCTAACAGCTATCGCGTCCCCATTCGTGGCCATGTCTCAGTCGTTTAGCAAGCAGGCGAATACGCTCTGGTACGAGATTTTCGATGTCGTCAAAGCCAACTCGCTGGTGGACTACTCGGGGCCGACTCCTGCGGATAACGTGATGGAACGGCTACTTCAGGCACGCTCATAGTTATTGGCGTAGTGCGGGTGCAGTGTGGGCGTAGATGACGACCACTGCAATCAAGGCGATACAGACGGCGAAGGGTGCCAGCGGGTTCCACCCGTAAAGGGCGGTCGAAGCCAGCGGGGCAATCGCGTACGCCAACCCATTATTAGCGTTGATGATGCCAGCCACTGCGCCTTGCTCATCTGCACTCATCTTCAAGGTTGGGCCAGTGTTGTACCCGGGCATCGCCAGTCCCATACCTACCCCCAGCACGATACACCCGACAACCAGTAAAGCGTGCGAGGAGGTAGGCCAAATGAGCACAGTTGCAACTAGTGTAATGGCCAGACCAGTACGTAAAAGCTTCGCTGCTCCCCACCCTGTCTTTGGAGCAATCACCGCTTGGGCAATGATCATGGTCACGCCCATGATGGTCAGGTAAATCGCGGAAATACCTGCGGTCGCAGTTGCCGACAGGGCGAAGCGGTCTTGGACAGTGAATCCAAAAATCGTAGCAACAGAAGAAAACACAAGAAACATCACCAGACCAGTTGCTAGCCAGGGAGCTACACGCGGATCAGTGAAGCGAATCCGTTGAGGCTTTGCAAAAAGTTGCCCTCGGCTTTGAGGTGCGAAACTCACCAAGAGAACAACCAGACCAATCACCATCACAACGGGCATGACCACCAAGGGCAAGAGCAGGCCACCAGCAGCGGCTAACACACCTCCAGTAACACCTCCAACAATGGAGGCCATCCCTTGAGCCGCTCCAATCATGCCCAGTGCTTTTACCCGCCCGTTCTCGCTGGCAGCATGCGTGACCAGGTGGGCTTGCGCGGTCGGGGCGATCGCTGAAATCCCTCCACCATAGAGCAAACCACGAGTGATCACAACACCAAAAACTAGTCCGACACCGCCAACTACCTGGTTCATCCCCAGGTAGGAGACAATACCGAAGGCGCTCAAAGCGATGATCGCGATCACAAGCCCAGCAGCGAGTACACGTTTAGCGCCGACACGTTGGGAAGCTCGCCCCCAATAAGCACTCAAGCTCGCTAGTACAATCGCTGCCAAAGAGATAGTGGCGCCAATATGCCATTCCCGCAATCCCATCTGTCGTGACAGTGGCGCGATGATCGGATTGAGAATCATTTGCCCCATAAAGGCGAGAAAAACGATTCCCACTACCAGGTTCGCTTGCGCTCCTGGATCAATAGAGCTCTGTGTCGGCTTATTACTACGAGGGTCGGGCATCACTACACTCCATTACTAGAACACTGTTTCACTTAGGGATATTGTAGAATGGTGTTCTAGTAAGGGTCAAGGAATAAGTTAGGGTCACCTTATGAACACTGTGCTAACGGGGCGAAGGGCTGGGCTATCACGCGAGCTGATTGTCAAACAAGCTGTACAGTTAAGCGCGATCAGTGGCGTTGAGGGATGGTCAGTACGGGACATTGCCCGTGAACTGGGCGTGGTTCCCTCAGTGATTTATCATTATTTTCCAAACAAGGAAGCCATTTGTGATGCTGTTGTAGACCGGGTATGTGTCGGGATTGAAGTTCCCGACCCGGACCTTGAATGGAAAGCCTGGTTTCGAGCTATGGCTCACAATCTACGCCCCGCATTGTTAGCATATCCGGGGATTACCGACAGGTTCGCGCGGGGCAAGTTCACCGAACAGTTTTTGCCGATGATCGATGGAGCCTGGGCCAAACTACAAGAAGCTGGGTTTGGTGACAATTCGCCTGTGGCCTACACAATTATCGCGAACTCGATCATCCACACGATCGGAGCGAGAAACCTGCGCGCATCCAATCAAATCCAGCCTCGCCACAACCTGCACGAAATGCTTGTCAGGCTTGAGCCTATGATGGCTCAATCTGTTGGACTGACCAGTATTGTCAACTCTTACCTGGAGCCTCTCTCACACCCTGATGAAGAAGAAGCGATGTCCGAGGAATACTACGACCTCGTCATCGATGTGATCCTAGACGGCATCGAACACACCCTGCTGCCTTAACTCTGACCCACTTCTCAATCATCGTCTTAGTGAGCGCCCGCACAGCTGTGTACTTCAACACAGCGGATGTAGCCCAGTTGATAAGCCGGGTCAGTTCACGTTCACCCCTCGCGTTATCATGGTCACGGAGACGGTTAAGTAGTTCTTCCTGATACGGATTATTCATGGTGTGCCCTTCATCCAGGTATGGGTAAAGGGGGCCAAGGCACACACCCTGACCCCCTTCGCTGCCTGCTACGGGCTAGCGTCTACTCGGTAGCACCCGCCGTGGTCGGCTCCACCACATCCTGTTCAGCCGTCGCCAGCACCTCCGGGCGGAACACGGAACCGCCGTACACCTGGAGGCCCGTAATCGCACGGGTGAAACGGAACGGCAGCATGGACGATTCCGCCACCTCCGTGATCTGGTAGCCGAACGGGGTAGCCATCGGGTGGCCCGCAATGACCACCTCACGGCCCGCCACCGTCGGCACCGTCGGCGCGGAAATGATGCGGAACCCGAGCAGGCGACCAATCTCACCGTTCAAGAGATTGCTGTTGTTCACTGCCTTGTCCAGGCGCTCGTCGTACAGCAACGCCGATTCCATCTCCGGGCCAACCATCACGAAACGGTCAGTCTTCGGAACCGAAGTGGCGTTGAGTTTCTTACGCAGCACCACCAGCGTCTTGTACGCGTCCTTCTTCTCAATGTCGAGCGGGAGGGTGCCCACCTTGTTGGAGTTCTTCACTCCGTCCTTCATGAGCTTGCCGATGTAGGTATCGACCTGCTCGGACATGCCTTCCTCTGCCTCGCTGACTGCCTCCGGCTTCACGTCTAGAGCAGACTGGACGGAAGATACCAGCGGAATCTTGAAGTTGAAGTAGTCGCCCTGGTCGGTCTTGAACTTACGCTCTCCGAACTCGACATCTTCAACAATCATGTCTTCGGACTCGTCGTACTTACGGATGGTGGGACGGCTAAGGTTGGTGACAACAACCTCGTCACCCTTACCGCGGATTTCGCCCTCAAAGTCGCAGTTCGTCACACCCTCCTGCGCGAATGCCCAGGTCTGACGGAGCGGCTGCATGAGCGCAGACGCGACAATCGGGCCGATTACCGGATCCCAGTTCTTGTGGGACTGTGGAGTTGCCATAGTGCGTTCCTCCTAGTGGAAACTTTTAGCGGCTGATACGGCCTTCCTCCACTGCCTTGTTGATTTCCTCAAACTTGCCCCGTGCGTACAGGCGGTCGAGGTCATCGGCGGTGAGGATTCGGCCATCGTTGTTGTTCGTGGGGCTGGGGTTCCGCTGGTGCGGGGTGCTACCCCACCCGCCTTGAACTGTGGGAATGAGTTGAGCGTGTTGGTGACGAGTTCGCCAGCCTTACTGTCCCACTCGTCGCTGCCCCACTTCGGGAGATCACCTACACCACGGAGATACGGCACAAGCATGTCGGGGTCTGCCCCGTTTTCCTTCGCCAGCTTGCGTAGGGTGTTGTCCTCGCGCATTCGGTCGAGTTCGGCCTGGAGCTTGTCACGCTCGGCTTCTCGTTCCTGCGCAGCGGCCTTGGCCTGCTTGATTTGTTCCTCCGTGTCTTTGTCGGACGGTTCAAAACCGAGTACCTGCGCGAGTTTCTTCAACGTCGCTGCCTGTTCTTCCGCCTGCTTCGCCTTCACTCGGCGGTCGCCGTTCTCGTTCTTCAACTTGCGGTTTTCCGCTTCGTATCGGGCGAGCTGCTTACGTAGCGCGTCAAGGTCTACGGCTTCGTCCGCCTCGTTGGCCTGCGCCTCGCCTAGGTGTTCACCGGCTTGGGTGTAGTTCCCTGCTCGGTGTCGTGCTGGGCCTGCTGCGCCTTGTCAGCGGCCTGCTGTGCGAGGTCTGCGGGGGTGGTGTTTTCATCCGACATGTGGTTTGTCTCCTCCGTGGGGTGTTGGGTGTGTTCCACGCCTTGGTGGTAACGGAGGTGAGTATGAGACATATTGGTTGGCGGTCAGTTTGAAGCGTCCTGGGTTTAGTTCCTACCTCAGCTA